>CAMMYU010000174.1:0-6667 GCA_946528545.1 uncultured Ruminococcus sp. | reverse complement strand
GACAGAAGCCGTCACGGGATAAAAAAAGAACTCAGAAATGGCGATTTAACGTCATTTCTGAGCCTTGTGTGTGGTGACCCGTACGGGAATTGAACCCATGATTCCGCCGTGAAAGGGCGGCGTCTTAACCTCTTGACCAACGGGCCGTAAAAATCGCTATGGAAGTATTTTGGTAGCGGCAACTGGATTTGAACCGGTGACACCCTGGGTATGAACCAAGTGCTCTAGCCAACTGAGCTATGCCGCCCTATGTTCCATAGCGACTATATTATTTTAGCACACTTGAGGGCTGTTGTCAAGTGTTTTTTTTATTTTTTTTGATTTTTTTGCAAATGGGGAGAGATAAGAAGTGCCCCCACGCTTTCGGCTGAGGGCACTTGTTCACTATTCTTCGTTCTTTTTGTCCTTTGAGCTGTCATGCTCAATACGATCCCTATGTGTTTCCAGAGGTGCGTCATTTCCGACACCCTCGGTCGCTTCGGGAGTAACTACGATTTTCAGCGTCGAAAATATGATACTCAAATCCAAGCTCAGCGACTGCCTTTCGATATACATAAGGTCGAGCTTCAGCTTGTCATAAGGGGTAGTGTTGTACTTGCCCATGACCTGCGCATACCCCGTGAGTCCTGCCTTTACCTTCAGCCTGAACTTGAACTCAGGCATTGTCTTCTCATACTTCTTGGCGATCTCAGGTCTCTCGGGTCTCGGTCCTACAAAGGACATATCTCCCTTCAGTATGTTGAAAAGCTGAGGAAGTTCATCAAAGCGTATCTTTCTTATCACCCTGCCGACAGGTGTTATCCTGTCATCGTCCTTTTTGGCGAGGGTAGCTCCGCTTTTCTGCTCGGCATCAACCACCATGCTCCTGAACTTGTATACGTTAAACACCTTGCCGCCTATTGTCAGTCTCTTCTGAGAGTATATCACAGGCCCGCGATCATATAGCTTTATTGCCATAGCTGTTATCAGCATAAACGGCGAGAGCAGTGTTATAGCTATCACGGAAAAGAGCAGGTCTATCGCCCTTTTTATAACCCTCTGATCCCACTGTAATCCGTCATTTCTCGACAGCAGCAGGGGAGTGTCAAACAGGTGGAAGTCATCTGCACCCCTGACAATGATATCTGAAAGCTTAGGTGTGATATAAACTCTTATCGAATGTTCAAATGTAAATTTCAGAAGCTTGTTTCTCAGATCGTTCGGCAGGTCTGAGATAATTACTGCCTCATGCTCAAGTATCGCCGCTTCAAGATCCTCAAGGCTCTCATCACAGCTCATAGCCTTGCAGATACGGTACTTGTCATTCCTTGTGCTCATTTTATGCACAAGGTATTTTGCGTTCTGATTTCCGTAGATCATGATCATCTTTCTCGGCGGATACAGCGAGTGGTAAACGTGCGTAAACACCATTGACCACACAGCGGCGAATGCCCCCTCAATAAGCGTTATCACGATCATCGGTGTCGGTGTCAGTCTGCCTCGGCCGATAAGGGATATCATTACGAACTCTACCACATTGGTGCATAGTATCGTCAGCGCCTGAGAAACAAACAGCCCGCTGAACTTTGAGTACCCCAGCCTGAAAGCATTGAATATATTGCCCGAGAAGATATATATAAGCATATATATACCCACCATAAGGAGATTACCGTAAAACCAGAATGAATCGTCCATGTTCTCATTGTAGTAGTCATACCAGACGATCCTGAAGCAATTCATAAACACAAGTATGATAAGCAGTGCGCTCGAGTAGTTTATCAGACGCTTGTACTGCTCCTTGCTGTTGCTCAATAGCTTGTCCTCCCTTCGGAAAGCTTTACATAACCCTTATTATAGCACAACACTTTCCAAAAGTAAAGTCTGTATTGTGAATTTTGTGATATATTATGCTGTCTGATTTGTCATCTCTTGAAAATGTCAATTCGTACTTGACGATCCGTCTTCCCTGTGCTATAATAATTAAAGAGGGTATCGCACCAGCCTTTGGCTTTAGCGGTTCTCCCTCAAAGTGTAGTTATTATGATAATAACCGCCTTATGTAGGAGTAGGGCAGCTATTTTTTATCTTTTTTGCAGATCGTTACAACGATGTAAATGCCCGAGGAAACCCCTCGGGCGTTTGCATTATATTATTATTCCTACCTTTGCCAGCACCCTTGCGGTGAGCTCCCTGTCAAGGGCATAGATCCCTGTCTTGCCCTCCTGATGTTCACCCTCAAAACGGAAAAACTGCACATAGTTTTCCTCCATGTCCTCCGAGCTGTAAAGCCTTGCGAGAATATAGCTGTGCTTTATCGCATAGTAGTTCACGGGCTTCAGCCGCATTATCGACTTGGGGTCGCTGTTCATCTCGGCCCCGAGACTGTCAAAGCCCTCGTCAACATAGTTTATCTTGCGCAGCTTTAACTCACGCAGGTGCTTCTCCAGCTCCGTTTCGGGGCTTTTCTTTTTCCTGAAAAACATATCACTTCTTCTCCCCGAGCAGTCTCCCGAGCAGCACCTCTCGGCACTCCTCTTCAAGCTTGTCATTCACAGCCGAGGGCATATATTTCTCGCCCGTCTGACGGCTCATGCAATAGCTTATGATGTGGTCGCTGAGCTTCGGATTTTTCGAGAGAAGCGGCCCGTGAAGATAGGTTGCAACAACGTGCTCCTCCATGTATCCCTCAACCGAGCTTGAAAACTCGTTGCCGTTGCCTGCAAGCACTCGCCCGAACGGAGTTTTCACAGCCTTGGTCTGACCGCCGTGATTTTCAAATCCGATCACCTTGTAGGGCTCGCCGCCCAGCTTTGCCTCAATAACGATATTTCCTATGCAGCGCTTTCTCTTGTCGGTCGAGGCCTCGGTGTAATAGTCAAAAAGTCCCAGACCCTTGATCTTCTCTCCGTTTGAGTCCAGATAGTACTGCCCCAGAAGCTGATAGCCTCCGCAGATCATAAGCAGGAAAGCACCCTTCTCATAAGCCGCCTTAATGCCCTCGGTGCATTTAAGCAGGTCATCAGCGAGCATTTGTTGTTCAAGGTCGGCGCCGCCCCCGAGGTAGATTATATCCATGCCCTCAAAGTCGGTGTCCTTGTCCCCGATGATGTGCTTGTACACTTTAAGGTCTATCCCTCGAAGAGCGCAGCGGTATTTAAGTATCTCAACGTTTCCGCTGTCGCCGTACAGGTCAAGGAGATTCGGATACATATGCAGGAGTTTAAGCTCAGCCATTTCCACCACTCCTCTCCTTGTAGCGCTTTATAGCGGCTCTTGTCGGCTGAATAGCCGTGTAATTTGCGATAGCAAATTTCTGTCCGACGTTTTTGAAAAACTCGTCCATAGCGTCGTCAAGGTCGGGCTTGACGGTTATCTTCTCAGGGTCATAGCCCGAGCATTTTATCCTGATAGCGATGTCATAGGCTCTCGTTCCCGAGGTAACAACACGGCTGACATCTCTGAATATCGAGAAATTTATATCCCATATCCACGAAACATCGTGACCGTCGGCAAGGTTGTCATTGAGCACGAAAAGGAGCTCCTTTTCGCCTGCCTGCTCATTCATAACACGAAGCGTCATGTTCGCACCGACAGGGTTTTTCGCAAGGTTTACAAGCAGCTCGCTTCCGCCTATGCTGAACTTTTCAAGTCTGCCGTTGTTGACCTCAAAATGCTCGAAGGTATCGTGCAGTACCTTCTTGTCAAAGTTATAAAGCTTTGCCGCAGTGTACACCGCCGCAAGATTGTACATATAATAAATGCTGTTATGAGCCGTCTTATAGGTCTCGCCGTCAACCTCAAAGGAGGGGACGCTCAGGTCAACATTTTTCACAAGGGTATAGGGCTTGTCCTCTCCGAAATGACACTTCGGACAGTGAAAGCGCCCGACGTGCGAATACTGATAGTAGTCATATCGGAGCTCCTCACCGCAGAACGGGCAGAACTTTCCCTCGCCTACCTCGTAGGGCTCATCGGTTGCACCGCTGTAGCGCTCCACACTGAAATAGTAGATGTTTTTATTGTTCGGGTTTGCCTTTCCGAGCCTTGCGACATTCGGGTCATCGGCATTGAGAACTACATTGCCCTCAAACGTTTCAAGGAACTTTTTCACTTTTAAGATCAGCGTTTCGACCTCGCCGTTCCTGTCGAGCTGGTCACGGAAGAAGTTAAGAAGCACCAGCGTTTCAAGTTTCAGCTTCGAGTAGATAACAGGCACATGAGACTCATCGGTCTCCAGCACAAGATAATCCGCCTTGACTCTGCCCTTCATATCGCAGTTAGCAAGCAGGAGCGAGCAGATACCCGTATCAAGGTTGTTTCCCTGAGGGTTTGTGATGATCTTGCCCTCGCCCGACATAAAAATGTGGCTGAGGTAATTCGTTACCGAGGTTTTGCCGTTAGTACCCGTCACAGCGATGATAGGGCACTCTACCTTAAAGGCTTTCAGGCAGTCCTTATTGATAGTCCAGAGGATAAGCCCGGGTGCATTTCCTGCCCCTTTTCCGAGCAGCTTCATCACCTTAACGAGCAGCTTTCCGAACCATATAGTAAAAGTGTTTTTAATACTCATAGCAGTTCTCCGTTACAAATTCATACATAACTATTTTATAGCATAATGCAGGCTTTGTCAAGTACGAATTGCGTATGTCGGCGTCTTGACAATAAATTACTGCCATGATATAATTATTTAGAAAATACTGAATTGCATATATAAGGATATAAAAATAATGAGGAATGAAAATGAAAGATACTAAAAGTGGTTCGGGATACAGCATAGCTTCTCTCAATAAGTCCGATAAGAGGGCTTTAGCTTTGATTGTAGCTTTATCCTTTGCATTTAATGTGGGAATTTTTTCTCCTGTGGATTTCTATCTTAATAATTTAGTAAGTGTTATATTGCCATATAAAGTTATAATATTATCATGTCTTCCTGTTGCGGTATTATTGTTTCTTGCAGTGTTTCTGACGCTCAGGCTGACAAAAGGCTATGCGCATCTTATATGCCTGTCGGTTATGGTCGGAATTAATACAGCGATGTATATTCAGGGAAATTATCTGACTATAGGAACTCATGTGCTTGACGGCACGCCGTATTCAGCAAGTGCTGTGCGCATCATTGCTGACGTGCTTATGTGGGCAGTGCTTATTGCAGTACCTTTTGTTATATATAAAAAATCGGACAATGTATTTAAGGGATATGTAACTGTTCTGTCGTGTGCTGTAATTCTGATAGAGATTACAGCGCTTATCAGCGATGTTATTACTGCATCAAGTAATTATCTGGATGTAGTGCCTTCAAACGATTATTATCTCATGTCATGTGACACAAGCAATGAGTTTACCTATTCAAAAGAAAAGAATCATATTGTGATAGTGGTTGACCAGTACGATTCGTTTATATTTGACAATGCTGTTTCAAAGGAGCCTGATTCGGTATCGGGCTTTGATGGATTTACATATTACAATAATACTATCGGAATGTATAAATACACTGACCCGAGTTTAGCATTTCTGTTTACTAACAAATTATTGGAAGACGGCGAAAACCTGTCAGAGCATTATCAGGGGGATACTCTTTTCGATCATATCCCTGATGACTACAGTGTTGAGCTGTACTGCAGCAATAATATGTTTCCGTATGAAGTAATGCAGAAAAATGCGGATAATTTTAACAAAGACGGTTTGTCCTTAGGTGATTATGTTAGAGTCAGCTCGGCAATGTACAGTATGGTAATGTATCGGGTAGTTCCCGATATTGCAAAGAGCCCGTTTGAGATGTATTCAGAAGATTTCACTGAAAAAATATCTGATCTTGAATCGTATAACACAAATAATAAGGCGTTCTATGAATCCCTGCCTGCACAAATCAAATATACAGATAAGCCCTGCTACAAGCTGTATTATTTGCGGGGAATACACATTCCGAGAGTTACAAATGAAAATATTGAATACGAAAAGAATGTCAAACCGACAGAAAGCGGAATAGGAGTAAACAAGATCCTTTCAAGGTTTTTTGATCTTCTGAAAGAGGGAGGCGTTTATGATAACTCCGATATTATTCTGCTTGCCGACCACGGTCACCGCCCGAATTATGAGGCACGCTATCCTCTGCTTATGATAAAACGGGCAAATGACACAAGCAAAGGCATAAAAACCTCATCGGCACAAATTTCCTATGCGGATTTCTTCCCGACCTGCTGCTATCTTCTCGGAGATGAAACGGCAAAGGAAAAGTCGATATTTGAAATTCCTGAGGGCTTAAAGCGTGACCGCTATTTTGCAGCGCTTGATGAGCATACTTATGAGGACGTTGACAGAACTCTCCCACTGGACGAAAGCGGACTTTAATTGATATTCAATTAGTGCTTATGTGCATAATCGCTTAATATCTGAGCACCCTATTCTTCGGAGGTGTATCTCATGAACGAGAAGAAAACCAAGGTCTACCACCCGAGGAATGACCGCCGGAAGGGTGAGTTCCTGGCGAGCAATGAAAAGGTCGGCGGTGAGCTTTCAAACGAATCTGCAGCCGATGCTGTCAATGCAAAGGCTTGGGTGGACGATAACGAGAAATAAAAAAGGAGCTGTAAAGCTCCTTTTTTTAGGCAACACCGCACAACCATTGTATGCCAGATACGCAGTCAGATTTTTCGTCAGATTGCCTAAATTTACCGCAGGAATACTGTCG
>CAMMYU010000173.1:0-5336 GCA_946528545.1 uncultured Ruminococcus sp. | reverse complement strand
CCCCCCGCCAGTATCAGGCCCTTTTAGGGCCAGTGCAAACCACCCGTTCAACGGGTGGTTTTGATTCATGATGGTTAGACGTGACTAACTTTATAATTAATTAGCCTGAGCTAACTAATTATTAAATTTCCGTTAAAAATTGGGGATTGCCCTTGCAAAATTATTATAATGTGGTATTATATTAATATGAGGGTAAGCATAGGCTGACCCGCAATTTATAGAATGGAGGTCATAATTATGGCATATAAGATTTCTGATGAGTGCATCAGCTGCGGCGCTTGCGCTGAGGGCTGCCCTGTTGGAGCAATTTCTGAGGGCGACGGAAAGTATGTAATTGACGAGAATGCTTGCATCGATTGCGGCGCATGTGAGGCTACATGTCCTGTTGGAGCACCTTCTGCTCAGTAATACTTAATGTACTTATAAGCGTCTGTCGGCCGGCAGGCGCTTTTTGTTTTTATTTCAAAATACTAACACGCAGTTTTCACATTAGAGGGATATTATATTATCAAGAAAGACAAAGTCATCATATACTTTTTTCTCCATATAATTCTATACTTTAGTTCCGCACTCTCCAATCTCGGGGAGTGCGGGATTTTTGTACCCTTTTTTACATAGTTGGATCGAAAAAGTGCTTGTTTCAGGCATTTTAATTTATAACTGTCCTATTAAATGTATAATTAATAATTATTATAAAATTTTTGGTTAAAATGACGAAAAAGAGGGCTTTTTGCCATATCCTGAGAAAAATGTGCACAAATCATAGAAATAATCAGTTCATAAATTATTCATTAATGTAACTATTTTGTAACCGTTTAATCGTTTTTGATTTCATTTTAATTACAGTACGAACTTGACAACGGTTACATTTTGAGATATACTATTTTTAGTCGCCTTAATAAGGTAACTAAAACGAAGCTTGTGTAAAAAGATTTAATTAAGGAGAGGTGTTAGAAATGGGTTATTTACAATCGGGTCTAAAGCGCAGAGCTGCTGTGCTGGCCGTTGTCGCTGTTGTCGGTGCATCAAGTGTAGCATTTGTCAACCTTGACAGAGAAGCAATCAAGCCCAGCAAGACACTTCCGTCCGAGAAGACAACTGTTGAAGAGAAAAAGACTGTACAGGTTGCTAAAGATATGGGCGATACTGTTGTTACAGAGAAATTAACACAGACACAGACAACAACAGTTACAACTGTCACTGAGGTCAGAGAAGAAATAGAAGTTATAGATGACTCAGAAGACATCGGGTATGAAGAAGTTGAGCTTGCAGATGCCGAAGAAGCAGAAGAGCCAAGCTATGAAGCAAGAGGAGTAGTTGAGATCACCTTTGATCCGCCCGAGGAGACTGCTGAGAAGGTAGTTTCGGTTACTGATGAATACGCAGAAGACCCTGAGGAAGAAGAATTTGCAGCTGCAGTAACAACAACCACTGCTGTTTATTACGATTCAGAAAGTGAAGAGCAGGAGTATCTTGTTACAGATGATGAGCAGGCTGAGGAAGTTACAACTACTACAGCAGAAGAAGCTGCTGCGGTTACCACAACTACCGCACCTGTAACTACAACTACGGCTGCTCCCGTTACAACCACAACGCCGGCGCCTACCACTACCACAGCGGCTACAACTACAGCTAAGCCTGTTACTACAACCACAACAACCGCTGCAACCAAGGCACCTGCAAAGGATAATGGCCTTACCGCTGAATCAAGACTGAATAATGCAGTGCTCAGCCCTGATTACTGCCTTACCGGTGAAGATGATAAGCTTGTTAGAACTTACATCAATAAGATCACCAACAGCTCAATGACCAATTATCAGAAGGCTGCTGCAGTTTATGATTATCTTATCAAAAACACATATTATGCATACGGCGGCTGGAGCGAGCCTTACAAGTCTGTACTGGTAAACGGCTTCGGCACTTGTACCGAGTATTCGAGAGTTCTTACAGCTATGCTCAGATACATGGGCTTCAATGCGAGAACTGTAGACGGCTATACTGCTATGGCAGCAGGCGGTTACGGATATCATATGTGGACCGAGGTTATTATCAATGGTCAGGTCTATGTAATGGACGCAAACGTTGACGATGATATGTCATGGGGCACATATATTTCACACGCAAGATTCTGCAAGACCTATGAAGAGGTCGCAGGAAACTACATTAAAAATTGATTTGAGCTAACTGAGCGCTCCCTGAAAAAGGGGAGCGCTCTTTTTTCTCTCAGACACTGTCGGGATATGTAGAAATTGTATTTTTTATCAAAATGACCATTTTTTTGAACAGTAAAATTCACGGATTGTTCAAAACATTGAAAATAAAAAAAGGTGTAGACAAAGCACGGATTTTGTGGTATAATAATCCTTGAAACTAAAATAGGTGAGTTATAGCTATTTTTATATGAGGACTGATATATAATGAGTACTAGTGCTAGAAAAAGAAAGAAAAAAAAAGGTGCTCCTGTCGGACTGATCTGCGGTGTTGCAGCGGCTACAATAGTAGTTGTAATTATTGTGGTTTATCTTATTGGCAAGGCATATTACAGCGATAAGTTTCTGAGTAATACTTTCATAAATAATAAAGACGTAAGCGGCAAGACCCTTGCACAGGCTTATGATCTGCTCGGTGCGGATGATATTCCCGCTAAGATGACAGTTACTACTATCAGCGGTAAAGATGTTGACATCAAAATGACTGATATAGACTATAAACTCAGTTCCAGGGACTCGATAGATGAGTTTTATAAGGACAGAAAGAAGACCTCATGGTTTGGCGCTCTGGTTGGAAAGAAAAACTATGAGTATATTGCAACTGCAAGCTATGATAAAGAAAAGCTTGATGAGATCATCAGGACAACTGACTGGGGCAGCGGAAAAACTGTTGATGCAGAGGTAGTTCTTAACGAAGACGGAACAGGCTATTCTGTTGTTCCGGAGGTGCAGGGCGATACTGTTGTTGATATGGAAAGACTTGTCGGTATTATCAATACTGCTGCGGCAAACGGTACGAATAAAGTAGTTCTTGATCAGGACAGCGGAGTTTATGAGCTCCCTGTTATCAAGGCCTCCGATGTTCAGGATAAGTGCGATAAGATGAACGATATCTATAATATGTCGATCACTTATGACTTTGATTACACTACCGAGACTCTCACAGGCGACAGGCTCCTTGAAATGCTCGATGTGCATGAGGACCAGTCTTACGATGTTGATGAGGACAAGGTAATGGAGTATGTTGAGTATCTTGCTAATAAGTACGATACGCTGAATAAGAAGAGAAAGTTCCATGCAACCCTTCAGGGTGACATTACGGTTCCGCCAAGCATAGATGCAAAGTACGGCTGGTGGATAGATCAGCAGGAGACCTGCGATGAGCTTGTTAAGCTTCTTTATGACGGAAAAAGCGTTGATTCACTCGACCCGTTCTATTATGAAGATCCCTGCGGCTTTGTGTACACCGGAATTGAGAGCGCAAGATCTGCCGATGACGATATCGGAGATACCTACATCGAGATAGACCTTACAGATCAGCATTGCTGGTACTACAAAGACGGAGAGCTTGAGCATGAGTGCTATATAGTTTCAGGTCAGACGACTTCAAGAACAAGAACTACCTTCCCGGGAGTGTATAAGCTTTGGTCAAAGGCTGAGAATTACAGGATGAAGGACAGAAACGCTGACGGTGATGAGTGGGACGTTAAGTGCAGCTACTGGAACAACGTTTCTCTCTGCGGTATCGGAATGCATGACAGTCAGTGGAGAGGCGGCAACGTCGGCGGTGAGATATACAAGTGGAACGGCTCACACGGCTGTATTAATATGACATACAATGATGCAAAGTATATCTTTGAAAATGTTGAGATCGGAACTCCTGTAGTTATGTACTATGAGAGCGATGACAGCGAAGACTGGATGCAATATTAAGAATAAGCGGACAGAAATCTGTCCGCTTTTTTGTACAGAACGAGGTGCTGGCTTGAAAACGTTGAGAGAGGGCTTCACAGCGGAAGCGATACCGCAGAAGGTTAGAGCTTTCATGGAAGGCAAAACCTATAAACCGAATGATAATATCGGTTATGAAGATCTGTGCTATCTGAGGGTAAAATACTATGACTTTGAGCATAAGGTTCAGTCGGGCGAGATAATAGTGAACAAGGCTCTTGCAGGAGAGGTTCTTGAAATATTCGCTGAGCTGTTTGATGCGGAATATGAGATCGAAAAAATACGTCTTGCGGACCACTATAACGCAGATGATGACCTTTGCATGGCGGATAATAACAGCTCAGCCTTTAATTATCGGGTTGTAGCAGGTACGCAGACGGTTTCGGCTCACGGGTACGGAAGAGCCATAGATATTAATCCGCTTTATAATCCCTATATAGTCGGTGAAAAGATAATGCCCCAAAACGGTGAGCCCTACGCAGACAGATCAAAGTCTTTCCCTCATAAGATAGATGAGAATGATATCTGCTATAAGATATTTACCTCAAAGGGCTGGCGCTGGGGCGGTCACTGGAAGACTCAGAAGGATTATCAGCATTTTTATAAGGAACGTAAAAACCCTGTTAAAACGCTGATCAGACGTATATTAAAGTAGGTGCGGATATGAAAACTGTTATCATTCACGGTCAGAGCCATGAAGGCTCGACCTGCCTTATAGCAAGAATGCTTGCGAAAAAGATTGGCGGAGAACTTACAGAGTTCTTCCTCCCGAGGGACTTCGGGCAGTTTTGTCTGGGCTGCACTACCTGCTTCGTCAAAGATGAGTTCAAATGTCCTCATTATAAGAGCATTAAACCCATAACCGATGCTCTTAATGAAGCAGATATAATTATTCTTGCAAGCCCTGTTTATGTTTATCATGCTACAGGCGCTATGAAGGCACTGCTCGACCATTACGGCTATCGCTGGATGGTACACCGCCCCGATGAGAGAATGTTCTCAAAGCAGGCGGTCTGCATCAGTACAGCCGCAGGAGCAGGACTTAAATCCACAAACAAGGATATGGCAGACAGTGCGTTTTTCTGGGGCTGTGCAAAAGTATATAAGATAGGTCTGGCAGTTTCAGCCACTGACTGGGAGTCTGTCAAAGACAAAAAGAAAGCTTCAGTCGAGAAAAAGACAGATAAGCTTGCGGCAAAGCTTAAAAGTCAGTGCGGAAATGTCAGGCCCGGACTAAAGACCAAGGGCTTCTTTGCGATAATGCGTATGATGCAGAAAAACGGCTGGAACGAAGCCGATATGAACTATTGGAAAGAAAAGGGCTGGCTTGATAAAAAGAGACCATGGAAATAATTATATGGGAGCAGATAAAAAGTATGCCCATATAGAAGTTTT
>CAMMYU010000172.1:0-49027 GCA_946528545.1 uncultured Ruminococcus sp. | reverse complement strand
TACGCCGATACTCAGTTGTATCTTTTCAATTGCAGCCGCTGAGCAGAATAGTGCAGACTAATAAGTCTAGTGCAAGACAGACTCGGCTGGAGTGAGGGGAGATGGGGCATCGCCCCATTTGCCCCACTGGGGCTATCGCCCCAGACCCCTTTTAAAAGAACTTTTGCAACAAGCAGAGCCTTGCCTGATTTGTCAGGCAAGGCTTTTGGCTTTTTATAGGGGGAGGGTTATTCCCACTCCACCGTTCCCGGCGGTTTAGATGTGATATCATAAACTACCCTGTTTACGTGCTCAACCTCGTTGCAGAGACGGTTCGATACTCTTGCGAGCACCTCATAGGGTATGCGTGCCCAGTCAGCGGTCATGAAGTCATCGGTTGTGACTGCTCTTATCGCCACAAGATGATCGTAGGTACGGTGGTCGCCCATGACGCCCACTGTACGCACATCGGGCAGGACTGCAAAGAACTGGCTCAGTTCAGGCTCAATACCGCTTCTGGCGATCTCATCACGCATGACGGCATCAGCTTCCTGGAGTATCTTTATCTTCTCTTCAGTGATCTCACCGATGATACGGACACCCAGTCCCGGCCCCGGGAAAGGCTGTCTCCATACAAGCTCCTTCGGTATGCCAAGCTTCTCTCCGACTTTTCTGACTTCGTCTTTGAAAAGGTCGGCCAGCGGCTCTATAACACCGTCAAAGTGAATGTCCTTAGGCATTTTTACCTGATTGTGATGCGTCTTTATCGTGGCTGCATCACCCTTGCCGCTTTCGATGCGGTCAGGGTAAATTGTGCCCTGTGCAAAGAATCCCTCAGCGGCTTCCTCTCTTATCTTGTCCCAGAATACTTTATAGAACTCAGTTCCGATAATGTTTCTCTTTTTCTCAGGGTCGGTCACGCCTGCAAGCTTCGAGATGAACTCCTTCTGACAGTTCACTCTTACAAATCTCATGTCGAAAAGTGAGGTGAAGGTCTTCTCAACAAAGTCGCCCTCGTTTTTTCTCATAAGTCCCTGATCTACAAACACGCAGGTAAGCTGATTCCCGACTGCACGGCTCAGAAGTCCTGCCGCTACCGATGAATCAACTCCGCCCGAAAGCCCGAGCACTACCTTCTTGTCCCCGATCTGCTCCCTGAGCTTTCTAACTGTATTCTCGATAAAGTTATCCATGACCCAGTCGCCTTTGCAGCCGCAAACATCATAAAGGAAATTCCTGAGTATCACCTTTCCGTATTCACTGTGAGTGACCTCGGGGTGGAACTGTACGGCGTAGAGATTCTCCGCCTCGTTTTCCATAGCTGCACAGGGGCAGTCCGCCGAGGCTGCCGTTATGCTGAAGCCCTCAGGCACACGGCTGATATAGTCAGTATGGCTCATCCAGACAACGTTCCTGTCGGGAACACCCTTAAACAGTTTGCTTTCAGCCTTTATATCTATCTCTATCTTTCCGTATTCGCTCTTCTCGCAGGAGGAAACCTTGCCCCTTCTCATCCATGCCATAAGCTGACAGCCATAGCAGATTCCGAGCACAGGTATGCCAAGGCTGAGTATCTCAGGGTCATAGTGCGGCGAAGTCTCATCATATACAGAATTCGGTCCGCCAGTAAAAATGATACCCTTGTAGTTCTGAGCCTTTATCTCCTCAAGTGGAGTGTCGAAGCTTTTTATCTCGGCATATACCGAGTGGTCTCGTACTCTTCTTGCGATTAGCTGATTATACTGACCGCCGAAGTCAAGCACAAGTATTTTCTCATGCTGAATTTCCGCCATTGGATCACATCCTTAGAAAAAATGTCGGAAATATTATAGCACATTTTCCGCTGTTTTGTCTATAGTTTTTTTCATACTTCCCGTTAATTTTTTATTTCGGACACAAAAAAAGGCTTTCCGTCCTTTTTCCAAACTGTAATCAAAGAGACACCAAAGTTATTAAAATGTAATTGACATTAACTGTTCTTTGTGCTATAATGCAGGCAGAAAGCGGGAAACGCTGAAATATAAACAACAAAGGAGATAATAATTTGAAAAAGATACTTACCGCACTTATTGCTCTGTCGCTTGCAGCTGCGATGACTGCCTGCGGCTCTACAGACGATTCAAGCTCCGAGAGCGCAGCTCCCAAGGCTGCTGAGCAGACCTCTTCCGCAGCTGCCGAGGACAACACAGCAGAGAAAGAAGAGGACAAGCCCGAAGAATCTGCGGCTGAGAATACCGCTGCCGAGGATACCGCTTCCGAGGATACATCTGAGGCAGAAGCCGAGACCGATGCTGCTTCCAATGAGGAGCTTCATAAGCAGGCTGTTGAGGCAATAAAGCCCTTTGCAGATGTAGAATTCACTTCAGGCTTTGATGAGAAGTACACTTTTATGCAGCTTTATGATATGGGCCTTGCAAACATCACAGCCGGTATGCCTTATTGTCTCGTTCCCGAGGGCGCATCGGCAGGCTCTTCGTACTATACTCTGCATTACACCGAAGACGGTCAGGAGTGGAAGGTATCAGAAACCTTCTTCCAGACGCTTGCAGGCAAGAACTTCTATTTTGCAGCCGATGACGGAAACATAGTAAAGATCGAGTGGCAGACAGCGGAGACAAATGCTCTTCCGAAGGCAATTGTTTACAGCCTTGATGTCAGCGACTACACTATGACACCCTCTAAAACGTATGATACGCTCTTTAATGAGCTTGTTAAAAAGCCTGACGGAGGTGAATATACTACACCGACCGCATATCAGTTTGATGTTACCTATGACGGCGGCAAGACCTACTCCTGTGTGTTTATGGACATCGAGACAGAGCAAACTCTCTTTGACGGTCAGATCACTCTGCCCGATTAGAGGTTATATAGAAAAACAGAGCCTCGGGATTTTTCCCGAGGCTCACTTTTTGCTATAGGCAACACCGCACGACCTTTGTGCATCAGATGCGCCGTCCAGATTTTCGTCAGATTGCCTTAATTCGACGCAGGCTTGCTGACGCAAGTCAAGGAGAATTTGGGTAATATGACAGATAAGCGGGTCGTCAAGCAGGCTTGACACGGCAGATGATGTGCAGAGGCGTTAGCCGCAGGTTGTGCGGTGTTGCCTATATAGTTTAGTTGAACAGTCCGAGCGAACCGAGGAGCAGAACAAACAGCATTACGGGTGCAATGAATTTGATCATTACAGGGTACATAGCTTTTCTTCCAAGCTTCTCGCCGTTTTTGGTTGCTTCGTCAATTATAGTCTTGGGCTTTACTATCCAGCCTATCAGTATGCACGTTCCTATGGCGACTATCGGCATAAGGATATTATTGCTCAGATAATCGAAGATGTCGAGAAGCTGAGCCGAACCGTCCTTTGCGGTGTTCGGCAGCTTTACCTCAAAGTAGAATTTGTTGTAGCCAAGGCAGATAACAATGCTTATTGCCATTGCGATAACGCCCTCTATGATAGTTGCCTTTCTTCTGCTCCAGCCGAACTGGTCGATAAGGCTTGCAACTACGGCTTCCATAATTGAGATACAGCTTGTCAGCGCCGCAAAGAGCACCATTATAAAGAATACGGCTCCGACTATGTTGCCGACAGCGCCCATTTTCTCGAATACCTTCGGCAGCGCTACGAACATCAGAGAGGGTCCTGCTGAGTTCTTCATATCCTCAACGCCCATGAAAGCAACTACAGGCGGTATTACCATGACTCCTGCGAGGAAAGCTACCAGAGTGTCGAATATCTCGATCTGGTTTACAGACTTAACGAGGTTGCTGTCGTCCTTGAAGTAAGAGCCGTATGTAACCATAATACCCATAGCAACGCTGATACTGTAGAACAGCTGTCCCATAGCGTCCATAACTATCATAAAGTAGTCCTTAGCGCCTACACCCTTGAAATCGGGTACAACCAGCGTTTTAAGGCCGTCCATGCCTGTTCTGCCGTCCTCGCCTGTGATCGTCAGCGAGAATATCGCAATACCTATAACAACCAGCAGCAGTATCGGCATAAGTATCTTGGATATAGCCTCAATACCCTTATTAACTCCGAGGTAAATAACAAAGGCAGTTGCCGCCAGGAAGATAACATCAAACACTATAGGCGGCATATAATCGGTAATAAATCCCCCGAAATAGCCGTCCTTGGCGGCATCTGTTCCGTGACCCGTACAGAACGCCACCGCATATTTGAGCACCCAGCCGCCGATAATACTGTAGTACGGCAGTATCAGAAACGGAACGATGCTGGCGAAAACGCCTATCCACTTTGAGGGCTTGTGAAGCTTTCCGTAAGCTGTAAGACAGCTCTGCTTGGTCTTTCTTCCGATTGCGACCTCAGTAAGTATCAGCGTAAACCCGAAGGTCAGTGCAAGCACCAGATAGGTTACAAGAAAGAGTCCGCCGCCGTCCTTTGCCGCAAGATAGGGAAAACGCCAGATATTTCCGAGACCTATCGCACTTCCTGCTGCGGCAAGCACAAAGCCGAACGAGCTCGAAAACGAGTTTCTTTTTGTTTCCATAATAATTCTCCTATTGTTTTTTTATCAAACATAAATCATTCTATCATATAATGTGCAGCTATACATTAATATTTTGTTAAATTTAGAGAAATTTTGACGCTTATCAATCTTTTGCCCTCTGCATTTGCTCCAAAGCCCCCATAATCAGCGTAAAACAGCCCTGTCAACTATTGACAACGCACCTCAAAAGGAGTATAATTGTTATGCTTGGTGCGTATTGACGCACTTTGTTTGCGTGGAAATGAAAGGAAGAGTATATGGAGAAGCTGAAAAAGAACTATACGCTGATAGCGTCGCCGTTCATTGTTATGGCGGTGCTGCTGACAGCGTTTTATAAAGGCGGGCTTTATCCGTTCGGCAACGGCTCGGCTGCGTGGTGCGATATGTATCAGCAGGTGATACCTCTGCTGACAGATCTTAAAGATGTGCTCTCAGGCAAGCAAAGCCTGTTTTTCAATCTGAACAATGCAGGCGGAATGAACTTCCTGGGAGTGTTCTTCTTCTTTATAGCGAGCCCGTTCTCGCTGCTTGTGGCATTTTTTGAAAAGACCGAGATAGTTCACCTTGTGAACATTCTGATAGTGCTGAAGCTCGGGCTCAGCGGCTTTACTGCATCGCTCTACCTGAAAAAGCACTTCAATAACCTTTCCCAGATGATAATTACCGTGCTTGCAGTGAGCTACGGTCTCTGCGGCTACGGAATGTTATATTTTCAGAACAATATCTGGCTTGATGAGATGTATCTGTTCCCTCTGCTTATGCTGAGCTTTGACCTGCTGGTGGAGAAGAGAAAGATAATCCCGTTTATAATCACACTTGCGGCTGTTGTGGTAGTAAACTATTATATCAGCTATATGGTAATAATATATGTCCTGCTTCTTATGGGACTTTTCTGCTACAGAAACAGAAAGGAAGAAAAGTACAGGTACGCAGGCTTTGACCTTATTATTTCCTGTATGTTTGCGGCGCTTGCCTCGGCAGTTGTGTGGATACCCTGCTTTACGCAGTATCTTTCCAGCGGAAGAACCACCTCTCTCGTGCATGAGCTTGCAAGCTGCAACTTCCTCGGCGGATACCAGACTACACTGAGTACTCTCCTGCCGACCTCGGCACTGATACTTATTGTAGTTATCTGCGCCTTTGACGCAAACCCCAGAAAAAAAGAGCAGAACACAGCACTGATACTGCTGTTTCTGACCTTTGTACCGCTTATCATCGAGCCTATCAACAAAATGTGGCACACAGGAAGCTATATGTCTTTCCCGTCAAGATACGGCTTTATTACGGTGTTTATGCTTATGGTCTGTGCGGCAGGCTTCCTGTCGTATGACAGCAAGAGCATTGCGCCTTCCGTGAAAAAAGCGGATTCTCCTGTAGCTTTTGTTACCTGTGCGATAGTTATTTACTGCTACTATATGTTCTTTACGGGCTTTGTGACCAATAACTATGAGAAGATAACCGTGTTTACAAAGACCCTCTGGCAGAATAACGATTCGTTCATAATGCTGTTTGAGCTTTTTGTAGTATCGGTGCTGCTGGAGTCGATAGTGTTTTTCATGTTCAAAAGAGGAAAAATCTCACGCAGTGTGTTTGCAGTGTTTATCTGCGCATGTATAGTGATCGAGGGCTTTACCAATACGGATATTTATATGCTCTCGCCGAACAGCCGTGACCCCGAAAGGCCGACCCGTCAGCAGACGGCAATGGATCTTGCAGACAGGATCAGCGATGATGAAAGCTTCTACAGAGTGAACACCACAAAGAAGCTTTTCGATGTAAACCTTGTGGGTGCTATGGGATATAACTCCCTCGGACATTATACCTCGCTCACAGATGAGGACTATATGTTCATGATGAAGCAGATGGGATACTCCTCTTACTGGATGGAGGTAGGTCCTTACGGCGGAACAGAGCTCACCGATGCCTTGATGAACGTTAAGTACAGGATAGTCAAGAGCAATAATGCTGTCAGCGAGCCGATATACGCCAATGACAGCTTCAGCATAGTTGAAAATGACTGGTATCTGCCTTTGGGAGCTGTCACAACGGCCGAGCTTTCAGGCAGTATGCTCGAGCCTCATTCCAGAGCCTATGACCAGCAGATGATATTTGAAATGCTCTTCAACACTGACGAAAAGCTGATAACCGAATATGATTATGTACACAAAAACAAGATAGTTGACCCCAAGAGCCCCAAGAATGCTTACGCGTTCAAACGCCAGGAAAACACCGAGGATACCTATATTGACTATATTATTCCCGTAAAGGGCTCTCAGACCTTGTATTTTGACTGCTTCAATGAGCTTTCAAATGCGCTTACCGAGCCGATAAATGACAGCTGTAAGATTTATATCGAGGGCAGGACGCTTGTTCCGAGCTATCCTACAAAGGATTATAACGGTCTTGTGAATCTTGGCGAATACAAGAACGAAACAGTGTCCGTCAGAATTGTTCTGAACAAAGACCTTGATGTCAAATCCTTCGGTGTGTTCGGACTGGATACGGAGCTCCTTGATAAGAAGCTCTCGGAAATAAGCACGGTAAACATCAGGGAGGACGGCTCAAAGCTAAAAGGCAGTATTACTGCCGAGGACGGTCAGAGGTGCATTCTCAGCATACCGAACAACGGCGGTCTTACTGTAAAGGTGAACGGCAAGGAGGTTGAGACCAAAAACGTATTCAGCGACCTTGTAAGCTTTGAACTCAAAGAGGGCAATAACGATATTGAGATAAGCTTTATGCCGAAGGGCTTTGTCCTCGGACTTATCGTGACAATAATCGGAATTGCTATGACAGTGTTCTATGCAGTTAAAATCAAGAAATACGAGGCGGTTAAGGAGCTCACCACAGTTTCAAATGTGCTTCTTATGCTGGCATCGCTTGCGACGATACTTGTAGTTTACGTTGCGCCCTGTCTTATCAATATGTATATGGACGAATGATTCAAGCCCGAAAGCTTATGCTTTCGGGCTTTTGTCAGCATATACGCTCAAGTGTTTCCCTGATACTCAAAAGTATCCGCTTTTCAAGCCGTGATATGTATGACTGTGATATGCCTACCTCGTCAGCAACCTGCTTCTGCGTCATTTCGTGCTTTCCGCCCAGCCCGAAGCGCATTTCCATTATTGTGCGCTCACGTTTTCCGAGCTTTTCTATCTCTTTGAGCAAAAGCTCCTTTTCTACCTCGCTTTCTATCCCCCTGCCAACCGTGTCCTCATCAGTTCCCAGAATATCCGAGAGCAAAAGCTCGTTTCCGTCACGGTCAACGTTCAGGGGCTCGTCTATGGAGATTTCGTTTTTCTGCTGAGAGGTCTTGCGAAGGTACATGAGTATTTCGTTTTCAATACAGCGTGAGGCGTAGGTCGCAAGCTTGATGTTCTTATCGGGGCGGAAGGTGCGCACTGCCTTGATAAGTCCTATCGAGCCGATTGAGATAAGGTCCTCCATAGGTATGCCTGTCTGCTCAAACTTCTTTGCGATATACACCACAAGCCTGAGATTATGCACGATAAGAAGCTCCCTTGCCTTTTTCTCATCAGTTTCGAGCAGTGCAAAGGTTTTCTGTTCTTCCTCACGGGTAAGAGGCGGCGGCAGAGTGTCAGCACCGTTTATGTAGTCTACCTCCTCGCCGCCCCTGCCGAGGAGCATTGCTATAAACCGGCTTACTATGTCCTTAACGCTGATTGTTTTTTTCATTCTGTTCTCCTTTCATTCAAGTAAGCTTGGCGGAAAAAGAGCTCTCTGTCTGCCGCTGTAAGACCTTGCTATCCCGACTGAGCACCGGAGCTCTCGGGAGTGCTCCTTCGGGTCGATAAGCTTCACGCTGCCTGCTGAGCTTATATGCATAAGCCCCGAGCCGCCTATACTGTTGAAGGGGCTCAGCCGAAAACCTTTAAGCCTTTCGGGGTCGGGGTCATCAAGGCCCAGCTTAAAGTACAGCTTATCTGAGCAGAGCACAACCACAGGCTGTCCCGTAAAGCTGTCGCAAAGCTTGTTTCCGCTGTCGCAGACCGCAGGCATACATACGATCAGACTTCCCATCTGATACACTGCCTTGTAGCCCTCAAGGCGCTCACGGAGCATTCTGATGCGCTCGGCGGCTTCAAGCAGAACGTAAACTGCTCCTGCGGACAGTATAAGCCAGAGTACTGACACGTTGAAGTACACAGTGAAGCTTTGCACAATTATCATGCGGCTGTCGGATAACTGCCAGAAAATAAAGCACAGCGCTGTAAGAAGAAGCTTCGCAGAAGCGTAGGGAATAAGCTTTCTGAGGCTTGCTTTCCTGAAACCGAAAGCAATAAGCACCGAGCCTGCCATAAACAGAACCTTTATCAGAAGCAGAAGCACCGCCTCGAAACGGCTGTCAGCGTTAATTGCTATCAGCAGCGCCGAGCATGAGCCGAAAACTGCCCCGGCAAAGCTTCTGAGTGCCCTGATCTTAGTGTGAGTAAGGCTTGCCGAGGCTTCAAGGCAGATAAGACAGACTGCGGCATTGGTTATGAGCAGAACATCGAGATAGACCTTCATTTTCACCGCCTCCGAGTATTATTTTACCTCAGTGAAGCTGAATTTTATGTCGGTTGGGGGTAAACAGAAAGCTTCAGGCGGCTTTGATGTGCGAATTTTCTGTAAATCCTTTAAAAAGCCTTGAAATCAGCGGAGTGATGTGCTATAATAAAGTGTAATACTGTTTCGGAGATGATACTATTGTTAGAAATATTTGCTGAGGAAAGCGGCAAGCTGCAGAATGTTTATGCACCGCTGCCTCTCGGATTTCATATTGTTTTCTGTCTGATAGCTACAGCGCTTTATCTGGTGCTGTTTATGAGAAGAAAGAGCTATAACTATCTGTGCCTGCTGGCGGCGGTCGATCTTACGATAATACCGCAGTTTGCAACACAGTCGGCTGTGATCGGAACTCTCTTCTTTGTGGAGATAGCCTTGCTTGCGGCTTCCTGCGTGTTCTCATATAGGGCTTCAAAGGCGAGAAAGCTTGCTGCTGCAAGCAAAAGCTCCGAGCCTGCGGAAGCGCCCTCCGACGATACAGAAGAGGACACTCCCGAAGCGGCAAGGGAGGAAGCTTCAAAGCCGTCTGATGAGGACAGCGGTGAAGAAGAATGAAGGTAGTTATCCTTGATTCGGAGACTGTTTCACGCAATGATGTGTCTCTTGACGGCATAAAGCGGCTCGGCGACTGCGTGGTATACGGATATACTCCGAATGAAAGTGCCGCAGAAAAGATAGGCGATGCAGATGCGGTTATCTGCAATAAGGTGCTTATTACGGAAGAGGTCTTTCAATCCTGCCCGAAGCTTAAATATGTGGGGCTTTTCGCAACAGGCTACAATAACGTAGACTTAGAGGCGGCAAGCCGTCACGGAGCAGTTGTCTGTAACGTTCCTGCGTATTCGACCTCGGCAGTGGCACAGCACACCTTTGCGATGATACTGAGCTTCTATAACAAGATACGGGAGTATGCCGACGCTGTCGATAACGGAGAGTGGATAGACTATAAGCTCTTTTCCTACTTCGGGATACCGACCTATGAGCTTGCAGGAAAAACGCTCGGTATAGTGGGCTACGGCAGCATAGGCAGAAAGGCCGCCGCAATAGCCGAAGCCTTTGATATGAAGGTCATAACCTGTACACGCACGCCATCAAAGGTCACAGACTGCGAGAGTGTAGGTCTGGAGGAGCTTCTGAAACGCTCCGATATAGTCAGCCTGCATTGTCCTCTGACTAAAGAGAACACTAAGATGATAAACGCTGAGACGCTTGCGCTTATGAAGCCGACAGCTCTGCTTGTGAATACCGCAAGGGGCGGCCTTGTAGATGAGAGTGCTCTTGCACAGGCTTTGAACAGCGGAAAAATAGCAGGTGCCTGCATAGATGCCCTCACCTTTGAGCCGATGAGAGGGGACTGCCCTCTGTATAAGGCAAAAAACTGCATGATAACGCCTCATGTGGCATGGGCGCCTAAGGAAACAAGGGAAAGGCTTCTTGAAAAAGTGGCAGAGAACCTTGCAGCATGGGTGAACGGCAGCCCGATAAATGTCGTAAACAGGTAAGGAAGTATAGTATATGTCAGATATGAGCAAAAAGAAGAGAATAGTAGTAAAGGTAGGTACGTCTACCCTGACACACGGTACGGGAAGGCTCAACATAAGAAGAGTTGAGATACTGGTAAAAACTCTCGCAGACCTGCAGAATGCAGGCCATGAGATAATTCTTGTGTCAAGCGGTGCGATAGGCCTCGGAATGGCAAAGCTGGGACTTATGAACAAGCCTAAGGATACACCTACAAAGCAGGCTTGTGCATCTATCGGTCAGTGCGAGCTTATGTACCTCTACGATGACCTGTTCTCGAATTACGGTATAAATGTGGCGCAGATGCTGCTTACAAAGTACATTCTGCTGGAGGGCAGAAAAGAAAACGTAGAGAACGCCCTCGCAAGGATAATTCAGCTCGGAGCTATCCCGATAGTTAATGAGAATGACACGGTGGCTATTGATGAGCTGGAGCTTGAAATGGGCGAGAATGACTCGCTGGCAGCAAATGTTGCAGTGCTTGCAAAGGCTGACCTGCTTATCATAATGTCGGATATTGAGGGGCTTTTCGACAAAGACCCTCACAAGTACGATGATGCCGAGCTTATCCCTGTGGTGCAGAGCATCACCGATGAGATAAGAGCCCTTGCAGGAGGTGCAGGCTCGAAGCTCGGAACAGGCGGAATGGCTACGAAAATCAAGGCCGCCGAGATCGCAAGACAGGGCGGTATAGACCTTATAATCATGAACGGACGTGACCCCAGAAGACTTTACAAGATCTTTGAGAACAAGCCTGTGGGAACGCTCTTCAAGGCTAACGGAGAGGAGAATTGATATGAGTTACTTTGACGTGCTCGGAGAGAGAGCAAAAAACTGCAAGAATGAGCTTGCCTTTGCGTCTACTCAGCAGAAGAATGACGCTCTGCTGGAGATAGCACATATCCTCAGAAACAGGCAGGACGACATTTTAGCCGCCAATGCAGAGGACATTGCAAGAGCCAAGGCAAACGGCATGAGAGAATCAATGATCGACAGGCTGACCCTTACTCCTGCAAGAATTGAGGGAATGGCAGTCTCCTGCGAGGAGCTCGTGGGGCTCGCAGACCCGATAGGCGAGGTCATTGAGGGCTCGACAAGGCCTAACGGCATGAAGATCGAAAAGGTCAGAGTGCCTATGGGCGTTATCGGAATAATTTACGAAGCAAGGCCTAATGTTACCGTTGACGGCGCTATCCTCAGCCTTAAAGCAGGAAGCGCCGTTATCCTCAGAGGAGGAAAAGAGGCTATAAGTTCAAACAAGATGCTCGCTGACCTTATGAGAAAGGCAGTTTCGCTCTCGGGCTTCAGTCCTGATATAATTCAGCTTGTAGAGAACATCGACCGTTCTATCGTTATGGATATGATGAGATCGAACGAGTTCCTTGATCTTCTTATCCCGAGGGGCGGAGCTCAGCTTATAAAGGCAGTGGTAGAGAACGCTACAGTCCCCGTTATCGAGACGGGAACAGGCAACTGCCACGTTTATGTAGACCAGAGCGCCGACCTTAATATGGCGGTGGATATAGTTGACAACGGAAAGACCTCAAGACCCTCTGTCTGCAACGCTGTGGAGACCTGTCTGGTACACGCATCTGTTGCGGAGAGGTTCCTTCCGAAGCTCAAAGCAAGGCTTGACAAGCACAACGTTGAGATCAGGGGCTGTGAGCTTACAAGGCACTTCCTGAAGGGCGAGTGCAAGCTTGCCGACGAGGACGATTACGCAAGAGAGTTCCTTGACTATATCATAGCGGTAAGAGTAGTTGACGATATGTCTATAGCTCTTGACCATATAGCGAAGTACTCGACAGGCCATTCCGAGTGCATCGTTACAGAGAGCGTTTGGGCGGCAGAGGAATTCAAGAAGAGAGTTGACTCTGCGGCTGTGTATGTAAACTGCTCTACCAGATTTACCGACGGCGGAATGTTCGGTCTCGGTGCCGAGATAGGCATCTCCACCCAGAAGCTTCACGCAAGAGGTCCTATGGGTCTGCGTGAGATGACAACAACCAAGTTCCTTATCACGGGCAACGGACAGATAAGGGAATAGGCTTCTCATCAGGGAATAGGTAATAGGGAACAGGTATGGTATCGCCTGCGGCGATGATTTTTAATGGGGCTTCGCCCCATGCCCCTTACTTTCCTTTGATATTTGTAAGTTTAATCTGAAACTAAAATAAAGGAGTTTATCAAATGAAAAATTCTGAAAAGACAATGGAAAAAATAGTTGCTCTTTGCAAGGGCAGAGGCTTCGTTTACCCGGGCAGCGAGATCTATGGCGGTCTTGCAAACACTTGGGATTACGGCCCTCTCGGAGTTGAACTCAAGACCAACATCAAATCCGCATGGAGAAAGAAGTTCATTCAGGAGAACAAGTACAATGTAGGTCTTGACTCCGCTATCCTTATGAACCCGCAGACATGGGTAGCATCGGGTCATATCGGCGGCTTCTCCGACCCTCTTATGGACTGCAAGGAGTGTAAGACACGTCACAGAGCAGACAACCTCATCGAGGACTTCGACGGCACTAACGTTGCAGGCTGGTCAAACGAGCAGATGATGGATTATATCAAGGAGAAAAATATCCCCTGCCCCAACTGCGGAAAGCACAACTTCACCGACATCAGACAGTTCAACCTTATGTTCAAGACCTTCCAGGGCATAACCGAGGACACCAAGAGCGAGCTCTACCTCAGACCCGAGACTGCACAGGGTATCTTCGTAAACTTCGCAAATATCCAGAGAACAAGCCGCAAGAAGGTTCCTTTCGGTGTTGCACAGGTGGGTAAGTCATTCAGAAATGAGATCACTCCCGGAAACTTTATCTTCCGAGTAAGAGAGTTCGAGCAGATGGAGCTTGAATTCTTCTGCAAGCCCGGCACTGACCTTGAGTGGTTCGACTACTGGAGAAGCTTCTGCCGTGACTTCCTGCTGAGCCTGAACATCAAGGAAGAAAATCTCAGACTGCGTGACCACTCCAAGGAGGAGCTCTCCTTCTATTCAAAGGCAACAACTGACTTCGAGTATCTGTTCCCGTTCGGCTGGGGCGAGCTCTGGGGTATCGCTGACAGAACCGATTATGACCTCAAACAGCATATCAAAACTTCGGGCAAGACCCTTGATTATTTCGACCCTGAGACTAATGAGAGATACATTCCTTACGTTATAGAGCCTTCTCTCGGTGTTGAAAGACTGTTCCTGACCGTTATCACCGAGGCTTATGACGAGGAGAACATCGGTACAGAGGAAAAGCCCGATATGCGTACTGTTATGCATTTCCACCCTGCACTTGCACCTGTAAAGGCAGCTGTGCTTCCTCTCTCTAAGAAGCTTAAAGAGCCTGCTGAGAAGATCTACGAAGAGCTCTCGAAGAAGTTTGCAGTTGACTATGATGATGCAGGTAACATCGGTAAGAGATACCGCCGTCAGGACGAGATAGGCACACCTATCTGCATAACCTACGATTTTGACTCCGAGACCGACGGCTGTGTAACAGTCCGTGACAGAGATACTATGGAGCAGGAGCGTATCAAAATAGAGGAGCTTGAAGCTTATATCGCAAAGAAGATAGAGTTCTGATCTTAAACAAAATAAAAGCTCAAAATCCCACATCAGATTGCAGATGTGGGATTTTTTCAGGTATGTACTTTACAAATATTGAGAAACATGATATAATGATTTTGTATTGTTTTTTACGGAACAGGAGTTATGTGAATGGATAAAATCAATGAAATTATCGGTAAGATCGACGGCTATGTCTGGGGACTGCCCCTTATTATACTGATAATCGTCTGCGGAGTGTTCCTGTCTTTGAGAGTCGGCTTTGTTCAGGTGAGAAAGCTTGGCAAAGCGCTGAAATATATGGTCAAGGATGAGGAAGGCGAGCACGGCGAGGTTTCAGGCTTTGCGGCTCTTTGTACGGCGCTTTCCGCAACTGTCGGAACAGGAAACATCGTGGGTGTGGCAACTGCTCTCACAACAGGCGGCCCCGGAGCGCTCTTCTGGATGGAGTTAGCCGCTTTCTTCGGAATGGCTACCAAGTATGCCGAGGGTCTGCTCGCAGTAAAGTACAGAACTACCTCTAAAGACGGAAGTATTTTAGGCGGCCCTTTTTACTACATAGAAAACGGTCTCGGAAAGAAGTGGAAGCCCTTAGCCAAGGCCTTCGCCCTTTTCGGAGTGCTTGCAGGCCTTATGGGAATAGGAACTATCACTCAGATAAACGGTATAACCTCTGCGGTGAACAACTTCTTCGATCCGAAGTCTGAATATGCTGTCAGCATTTTCGGGAATAAGGTTACTATCGCAACTATCGTAGCAGGCTTTGCAGTGACTATTCTTGCAGCACTCATCATTATCGGCGGTATCAAGGCGATATCCTCTGTATCGCAGATAATAGTTCCTGCAATGATAGTTCTCTACATCGGAAGCTGTCTTCTGATAATATTTACGAACATTGGTCAGGTGCCTACCGCTGTTGCTACAGTAGTCAAGAGTGCCTTCGGTTTAAGACCTATAGCAGGCGGCGCCGCAGGATTTTCGGTAATGCTCATATCTATGAGGTCGGGTGTTGCAAGAGGTATCTTCTCAAACGAAGCAGGTCTCGGCTCGGCACCTATCGCAGCCGCTGCCGCAAGAACCAAAGAGCCTGTAAGACAGGGTCTTGTTACAATGACGGGAACGTTTATCGACACTATCCTCGTCTGTACAATGACAGGCCTTTCTATCGTTATCGCAGGCAGCTATGACAAGGGTCTTGAGGGTGTAGCCGTTACTACTGATGCGTTCAAAAGCGGGCTTCCGTTCCCGGGAAAGGTTTCGGCATTTATTCTGATGATATGCCTTGCAGTGTTCGCATTCACAACTATTCTCGGCTGGAACTACTATTCCGAGCGCTGCCTCTCATACCTTATTGGCGGCTCAAACAAGACAGTTTCACGCATTTTCAGGGTGATTTATATCGCAGCCGTGTTCATTGGTCCTTATATGACCGTTCAGGCAGTATGGAACATAGCTGATATTTTCAACGGTCTTATGGCTATCCCGAACGTTATCTCGCTGCTGCTCCTGTCGGGAGTTGTCGCCAAGGAGACAAAGGATTATCTCAAACGGCTAAAAAAAGGCGAGGTCGAGTAAAGCTTTCTGCGAGGTGCTATTATGACAGAAAACAAATTCAGAAACGTTGCCTCTCAGCCCTCAGACCCAAGCTGGGAGATCCACACAAAAAGGGAAGTTCCCCTGTACAAAAGGGATTCGGATATACGCTCTCCTTATGAGAGAGACTATACAAGGATACTGCATTGTCTTGCTTACAGAAGGCTTAAGCATAAAACTCAGGTTTTCTATAACATCGACAATGACCATATCTGCACCCGTATGGAGCACGTTCAGCACGTTGAGTCTGTAAGCTGTACGATAGCAAAGTATTTAGGTCTTAACACCGACCTTACAAGAGCGATCGCTATGGGGCATGACCTCGGTCATTCGCCCTTCGGACATGAGGGCGAGGTAGAGCTCACAAACATCAGAAAAGAAAACGAAATGGACCGCTTCTGGCATGAGAGAAACAGTCTGCGCATGATAGACAGTCTGGAGCTTCTTGAGGATAATAAGCGCTTTTCAAGGAATCTCAATCTTACATACGCTGTCAGAGACGGCATAATCTCTCACTGCGGAGAGGTAGACGAAAACGGCCTGAAGCCCAGAGAGGAAGCAATAGACCTCAGCATTTTCAACAGCCCGGGAGCGTACTTCCCCTATACATGGGAAGGCTGTGTAGTGAAAATTTCCGACAAGATCGCATATCTCGGCCGTGATATAGAGGACGCATTCAGGCTTAAATTTATAACTGTCTCCGACATGAGAGAGCTTGGCAGAATATCCCGAAAGTACGGCGAAAGGACGATTAACACCACCGTCATAATACATAACTTTATCACCAATATCTGTGAGAACAGCTCTCCTGAAAACGGCATAATGCTTGATGACAAGTATTATGATATGCTCAACGAGATAAAGAAGTTCAACTATGAAAAGATATACAAGAATCCAAAGTTTGATGCCTACAGGGATTATGTTAAAACGCTTATCCGTTCGATATATACGGTGCTTAATTCAGCCTATGAGGGCGAAAACACATTTGTAAGGCTTTCGCAGATGCAGAAGGACTACCCGATGCTTATAGAAGACTTCACTGATTTTCTCTGCAAGTATGTGTCGCCCGAGCTTCTTAAAAAGCTCTCGAAGCTTACCAGCTACAGAAGATACCGAAACGAGAAAATATACGGCTGTCTTGAAACACGGGGCATTTACGTTCAGGCTATCATCGACTACATCGCAGGCATGACCGACAGATACGCTATACAGTGCTATAATGAGCTTTTAAGCTTCTGATATAAAAAGAGGTACTCTCAAAGAGTACCTCTTTGTTTTATTCTTCTGTTCCGATAATGTCTTCGAGCATATAGAGGTCATCAGCGTAGTATTCGTCTTTGCCGTGAACGAGCTTCCATGTGTATATTCTGTCAGCAGGCTGTTCGCTCTTATCTCCGATTTTCAGCCCGAGTGCAGGCACATCAGCATTTACCACCTCGCCCGAGCCGTCGGGGGACAGCCTGAGGTACGGATATGCTTCAAGGTCCTCCTCGTCCTCGTCCACATAGCTTATCGCATAGCCTGCGAAGAGCTCACAGCTATCGGCATGAGCCTTGTAGAACTCAAACACACGGGAGAAACGCTCTGCGTGCTTTTTCTCATCGTTGCCGCTTGATCTCGCTGAGCTTCTGAACGAAAGAGCCGAGAGCTCCTCCTCGGAGAGCTCCGTTATCGGGCGGAAGAACTCCTTATCCGCACCCGGCAGAGCTATCAGCGGCTGCATAAAGATGCCTTCATCGTCTTCGGCAGGACTGCTGTGCGGCTCCCACTTTACACGGCAGAAGCCCTTATCAGCATAAACGATACCGCAGTTGAAGTCAAGCCCCTCATCAGGGAGACCGTCACCGTAAAGTGCATAGTTTGCCACCTGCCTTAGAAAACTCTGTGCAGGCCCGAAGGCTTCCTCTGTAACGGCAGGGATAAGCAGCTCTCTCTGACCGCAGCTTTCAAGACCGCCTGCAACAAGGTCATAGCAGCCCTCCTTGTAGGCGGACTCGTATATCCATATACGGTATAAATATGAGTCGTAGGGCAGGCTCTTGCCCTCGGCTTCAAGCTTTACCCACTTGTGAGAGTAAACCCTCGAATTTATAAGGTCAAGCACCGCACCCGAGCTGCTGCTGACCGCACCGAGAATGTCGAGCATAAGCTTCAGCCTTGCGTGGTTCGACTTGCCGCCCTGAATAGTTATAATGCATGAAGCCTCGCTCTCAGAAAGCTTATCCATAGTGCCTTCGGGCAGATAATGCGGCTGCTTGAACGCAGACACATCTATAGGGCTTCTCAGCATTAGTCTTATCTCATAGCTGTCGCCCTTGTGCTTTTTTGCGGTGATGATGATCACCTGATCCTCGTCACTGCCCCTGAACAGCATTACCTCATCAAAGCGGCTGCCCTCTGTCAGCATAGCGTGTATGCTCTCGATGTCGGGCAGGTCGTCCTGTGCAAACAAGGGTATAGCATAGCCTAGAGGCTCAAAGCCTGCTGAGGAGTGCATCGGGAGCTTCAGCTCCTGCTCGGGTCCCTCGGGAAATTCAAAGGCAAGGTGCTTTGTGCAGAAGTCGCTCTGATTTCTTTCATCAAACTTCTTTGCCAGGTCCTCAGCTATGCCGAAGAACCAGTCACGAAGCTCTGCCGCATCGTATTTGCCGTCCTCGGAGTACTTCTCAAACTCAGCTGAGATCTTCATGGGTATCACGGGATCATTTCCGCCCTTTAAGTATCTGTCAAAGAAGCGGTAGGCAGCCTCAGCGTAATAGAAGCGGTAAAGCTGGTTTTTTAGCCCCGAAAACAGGTGCAGGGTCTCGCAGATAAGGTCGTAGGCAGAATTGATGTCAGTAACGGTTTTAAGCTCGATTATGGAGCATATCTCGTGAGTATAGTTTACGTATTCGCTCTTCATCATCGGCAGGGCAAGGCCTGCGTAATACTCAGCCTCGGCATAGTAGCCTCTTCGTGAGAGGATATCCGCAAAGCAGGCATAGGTCGCCTGAGGGACCTCGGCACAACGCATATTTCTCTGCTGCATTTCGTTGAGCATTGAAACCGCCTTTTGTGCAGAGCCGTGTTCAAGCTCCATTTCAGCCATAAAGCCTGCCTCGCAGGCTCTGCAGTCGCTGACCTCTGTACGCTCGTAGCGGTCGAACAGAGAAAGGTATTTCAAGGACTTTTTCGGGTCTATCCCTCGCCAGAACTGCGACTTTTTATAGTAGTATGTCCTCATTGTGTAGCCGTAGCGTTCAAGGTGCTCCTTGTAGCTGTCGAAGTAGCCCTCTATCTGCTCCATAGGTATCTGATAGAACTCACGGGAGTTCTCTATTATCCACTTGAATGCAAACATAAAATCAACAATATCGGCATCATCTGGGTTATCGTCAACAAGCTTCATATACTCGGGGAACATCAGCAGCCCCTTGAAGCTGTCACCGTGAAAGACCGACTCGTTTATGTACCTGTATCTGAGGTCTATCATAGTCTTGATATCCTTCTGAGCGTCAGCCTCTGCAATTTCCTTTTTAAGGTAGCTCATACGCTCCTCGCCATGTTCAAGTGTGTTGAAGTAATCTCTGTCAAACATTTTTACAGCCCCCATTCTATCAGCTTTATAAGGTTTTCGTTCATTATGCTCATATCCTTCGGTCTTACTGGGAAGCCGCCCGATATGAGCGCCTGTATGTAAAGTATCTTCGCAAAGGCGGAGAGCTTTTGTTTATCTCCGTTATTTGAAAGCTTAACTATCAGCTCCGCCGAAGCATTGAGATACAGTGCCGAGCACGCTTCCTTTACATCTTCCTCAAATGCGTCTAACATTCCCGAAAAGAGCTCATCGCTGTTTTCTTTAGCGTGCTCTATGTCCTTTTTGGTTTCGGCTTCACGGTCGGGAACATAGATACAGCTTATCTGCGGCGGCTCAAAGGTTTTGAGCACTGCCTTGCAGTCAAAGTCTTTCAAAGCCGTATTAAACACCGAGAGAAGCTCTTCAAAGCTTTCGGGCTCGTCACTGTCGAGCAGGCTTTCCTCAATAATGCTTTCGCTTATCGGCTGAGCATTCAGCACACCCATTCTTCCCGCAAACTCAAACAGCCTTTTCTCGTGCGTGTAGGACACGTTTACTAGCAGTTTCCCAAGCTCCGAAAAGATAGGCTTTATCTGCCTGAACGTATCAATGTCGGCACTGTAGTAGACTGTTCCTCTGTAGTCCATAAGGCTGCTTCCTCTGAGTATACCAAGGCTTGTTTCAAACTCAAAGTAGGGCATAAACGTTCTGAGGATCCGTTCATTCTCGCAGGCAACCGAGCGAAGCGCTGTTCCGTGCAGGCTCTCTATCCTTGCCAGAAGCGCAGGGTCTTTGAAGGAGAGCTCATCAAGGTAGTCTGCAATGCATTTGCCGAGCTCCTCCTTTGCCTTTGCAAGATCCTCATCGGCCACAAAGTCCTCCCTTGAAGCTGTCGGCCGCAGCTTGTCGGTATTTATAAAGCACCTCACAAAGAATGCCCACTCGGGCAGGAGAGAAACTCCGCTTTCTGTAAGGAGCATATTTTTCAGATATATCCTGTGGCGGTTTTTAAGACCGCTTGCCGCCGATACAGTGAACGGCAGTATGTAAGCAACACCGCTGAAAAGTCCCGACACAGGCTTTAAGTCGATATAGTCAAGAAACTCATAGTCCGTACCGAAAATGCGCTTCCCCATTTGCAGAACGGTCTTTCTGCTGCTGCTCTTGGCAGGCAGAGAATTTATCAGAAGCTTCATTCCGCTTCCGTCTGACACATAGATAGGGTAGGGCAGCGGCAGCCCGAAGTAGGTCAGCCTTTCAGCCGCATAAGCCGCAGTAAAAAAGCCCTCACAGTCCTTTTTCGGCTTGAAGCTTATCGTGCTCCCGAAGGGCATATCAGGCTTTATCTGTGACACTCTGTACCTGCCGTCAGCGAAGCCGTGCCACTCAACAGCCTTGTCGGGCTCTTTTACGGAACGTGAGCGCAGCACTATCTCGTCTGTCACAATGAAGCAGGAGAGCATACCTATACCGAACCTGCCTATGTAATCCGAGCCGTTCCCTCTTTTCGAGGACTGCCCGATAACGGAGATAAACTTGTGTACCTCTTCTTCCGTAAGCCCTATACCGCTGTCAGTGAAGCTCAGAGAAGAGCCATCAGCCGTGACATTTATCTCGGGCTCGGAAAATGACGGCTCTGCCTTTATCCTCATGCTGACCGCATCGGCAGCATTCTGGAGAAGCTCCCTTAAAAACACATCGGGGCTGCTGTATAAATGGTCGGAGAGAATTGAGATCATTCCTCCAAGGTCAACATTAAACTGAAAATCATCCATACTTATCTCCTTGATACAGATACAGCCCCATTTTCGGGGCTGTGATCCTATGCTTTGATTTTTCCTGTAAGTCTCAGGAACACCTTTTCACCGTTCTGGATAAGGAAGTTTATGAACCTTATGAACGTATCAGCCATAATACCGAAGTTTACGCAGAGAAGTATGCCCTGAGTTGAAAGTGCTGTAGTTCCGAAGAACCAGTCAAGCATTCTGAATGAGAAGAACACACCTGCCGCACAAAGAAGAATAATAGACCTCTTGTAGTTTGAAAGCGGCTTGCTTATCTGCCTGAGCACCATTATGCCGACTACCGAGAGCAGTATTGTCGCACAGGTGGTTATCTCCGAGTCGGAAACCTCGAATATCTGCCCGAACACCACAGCCGCCATAACGACAACTACGTCTGCCAGACCGCCGGGGAGAGCCTTCATGATGATGTTTTTCATAAAGTGACCCCTGATAAGGTAATGGTCGGGTACCTGTGAGAGCAGGAAGGCAGGAATGCCTATCGTGAATGTACTTACAAGTGTTATCTGAGAGGGAGCAAGCGGATAAACCACTCCGAAAATAACTGTAACTATCGACAGTATCATCGAGAAAATATTCTTGACTAAGAACAGGCTTCCCGAGCGCTCCATATTGTTTACTACCTGTCTGCCCTCCATAACAACGTCAGTCATGTGGGCAAAATCCGAATCAAGCAGTACAAGCTGTGCCGCATGAGCCGCCGCATCGCTTCCCGATGCCATAGCTACAGAGCAGTCAGCGTCTTTGAGGGCTAAGATGTCATTTACACCGTCGCCTGTCATAGCAACTACCTTGTCCTGAGACTGCAAAGCCTTAACAAACTTTCTCTTCTGGTCGGGGGTAACTCTGCCGAAAACAGTGTAGTTTTTCATAGCCTCATAGATTGCATTGTCGGTTGTAAGGGTCGATGCATCAACGTACTTTTCGGCGTTTGCAATTCCTGCCTGCTTAGCGACCTCTGAAACTGTTATCGGGTTGTCTCCGGAAATTACCTTGACCTCAACGCCCTCATCAGCGAAGAACTTGAAGGTCGCAGGTGCAGTCTCACGGACGGGGTTTGCTATCATGATAAGTGCAAGCGGCTCGCAGTCCTCTTTAAGAGCCTTTCCATCGGGTGTGCCGAAGTACTTTACAAAGGCCAGCACTCTGTAGCCCCTGCGCCCGAATGACTCTATCTGCTCTGCATAGTCTCCGTATTTTTCTCTGAGCACCCACTCGGGAGCACCGAGAACATAAGCCTGTTTGCTTATAGTAACGCTCGAATACTTGAACTCCGACGAGAAATCAGTGTGTGCCGTTATAGCCGAGCCTGTCGGCGAGGTGAAGTACTGCTTCATTGCTGCCATAGTAATATTGTCAGCCGACTGCTCCGAGGCAAAGTCGCTGATTATATTCATAAGCTCCTCACGGCTGACGCTTCCGATAGGAGTGAAGTCGGAAACCTTCATTGTGTTCTCAGTAATAGTACCTGTCTTGTCAACGCAGAGGACATTTACTCTCGCAAGGGTCTCAATGCACTTCATGTCATGCACAAGTACCTTCTGCCTTGCAAGCCTCATAGCGCTGATAACGAGGGTTACGCTTGCCAGCAGGAACAGACCCTCAGGTATCATGCCTATAATAGATGCGACCGTAGTTCTGACGCTCTGGTGAAAGCTCAGGTGTCTTAAAAAGTAGCTGTGATTGAAAAGCAGAGCTCCCACAGGGATAATGAGTATACCTGCGAGCTTTACCAACTTGTTAAGCGAGCGTATCATCTCTGACTGCTCTCCCGACTTGCTCTTTTTAGCCTGCAGTGTCAGCTTTGAAACGTATGACTCAGCGCCGACCCTTGTGAGCCTTGCCCTGCATTTTCCGGAAACTATGAAGCTTCCACTCATAAGCTCTGCGCCGTTCTCCTTGATGATCTCATCAGCCTCACCTGTAAGCAGAGCCTCATTAGCAGCAACCCTGCCGTCGATTACAACGGCATCGGCAGGTATCTGGTCGCCTGCCTTGAAAACTACCACGTCATCAAGCACCAGCTCTTCCGAGCGCAGCTTCTGCTCCTTGCCGTCACGAACAACCACTGTCATAGGGGAATTTAGCACAGTAAGCTTCCCGAGCAGCGCCTTGGCACGAAGCTCCTGAACAATACCTATCAGCGTGTTAGCAATAATAACGGGCAGAAAGGTAAGGTCTCTGTAAGAGCCTATGAAAATAAGCACTGCCGCTATGCAGGCAAACACAAAGTTAAAGTAAGTAAACACGTTTTCCGCAATTATCTGTGCGGTTGATTTCGAGGGCGGGTCTATCGGTAGGTTTGACTGCCCCGCAGATACTCGCTCCTTTACCTGAGCCTCACTGAGCCCCGTATCGGGCGAGACCTCAACACGGGCGACCTCATGAACGGTTGCTTTCTTCTTCATTTTTACTCTCCTTATTATTCATTTTTCCGTTATATACTATTATAGACTATATTGTATCTTTTTTCAAGTGTTCTTCAGACTTTTTTATATCCCTCTTGCAATCGGGATAAAAAGGTGATATAATGTATATGGCAAATTCCTTGTTTATGAGGTGATATTATGGCAAGAAAGCCTACAAAGGAAAAATTAGCAGACGCCGTTCAGGAGCTTGCAAAAACAACAACGGTAGATAAAATTACCGTCAAGCAGATAGTTGAAAAAAGCGGTCTTTCTCTTCAGACCTTTTATAATCACTTCAAGGATAAAAGCGAGCTTATTCTATACATTCACAAGTCGGCAGGCGACAAAATGATAGCAAAGCTCGGCAAGGACGGCTATGGCTACAATGAGCTTACCAAAGAGAACATTGAGTTTTATGTTGAGCATAAGGACTTTTTCTATAATGCGCTTACAAACACCTATGGGCTTAATTCCTATGCGGATCAGTGTGCTGAAAATGCCTACAAGGTCTGGACGGAGTATCTGACCAATAAGAAAAATACAGATAAGCTTCCCGAGGATATAGACTTTCTTCTGAAAATGTACTGCTTTGCATTCACCAGAATGATAGCAGAATGGGCATTCAAAATGGATAATATGTCTCCCGAGAGGTTTATAGAGCTTATGAACGATGCAATGCCGAGAAAGCTGAGACCGTATCTTCTGAAGGCTTAAGGCATACTCTTCACCTGCCCTGAATAGAATAGTACTGACGTGAAGTCAATTCTATTCAAGGGGTGTTTGAAATGTATGAAAGCTCTCATACCAAGCCGTATAAAATTCGGGGAGAAGAAGCGCCATGAGCGCCGAAAAGCCCCGCTCTGTAGTACTGGGGAAATATATGCTGTCGAAGCAATGCACAGTCAGAGCCTGTGCAAAGGCATTCGGGATAAGCAAGTCTACAGTACATAAGGACGTAAGCGAACGGCTGAAAACGGCATCACCGAGCCTGTATTCCGAGGTTCGTCAGCTTCTTGACAAGAACAAGGAGGAGCGCCACATCAGGGGCGGAAAGGCAACCAGAGAAAAATACAGGTCGGCAGATAACAGAAAATAAAGAGAAGAGCTGTGCCTTTTTCTGAGGCTACAGCTCTTTTGCATCTTATTTCTTATAAACCGCAGTGTCAGTTGTTCTTGCAAAGCCGAAGCCTCTTGCTGCTGCTCTTGCGTCTTCATAGCCGTAAGCCTTTGCGGCTCTCGGGTCAGACATGAATGCCTTGCAGAAGGTCGGGCAGGTGCTGTGCGGTATTGAAAAACACATGAATGACTGTATCAGAACAGACCAAACCACATCAGGAATATTACTATTATCAGCAGCAGAATAACAAATCCGAGAAGTCCTGCTACAGTGCCTATTGCAGACTTGTTTTCCTTTTTGCGCTTCTCAAAATCGGTATAGGCAGTATTGGCTGAATAGTTACCCTTTATCTTTCCGCTCATCGTAGGATTGATCATATCCTTGATGTTTACGTCCTTATACTTCTGCTCAAAAAGCTTTCTTGCATTGGTTTCGTTCGGGTCGATCTGGTCTCTTGAAGAGCCGAGCCGCGACTCGTCAAGAGTGCTGGTGTCGATCTCGACCATTTCATGACCCTGTGTTATTACAGGTGCAGAGCCTACCGAGTCACCGTTATCAAATGCGTGAGCCGTATCGACCGACTCCATCTTCTTGGTGCTTCTTGTTTCACGAAGCATTTTGATAAGCACGTCAGTGTACAGGCTCTCCTCGTCTTCCTCGGAAAGCACAGCGTCAACGGTTGCGTTGTCCGCCATATCAATAAGGTCTGCAAGACCCTTGTTCTCTTTTCTGAAAGGCTTTCTTGCCTCAGGTGTAACAGCAGGCTTCGGAGTGCTTGCCGATGCATCTGCTCCAAGACCAAATCCTGAGAACGATGAAGCACCTGCCTTGTAAACAACAGGCTCCATATCCTCTTTTTCCTTTTGAACCTTCTCCTTTGCGTAAAGGTCAACAGGCGCGTTTATCTTGAGACCCTTTGCTCTCATCTCGGACACTCCGCCGTCTGCGAATGCCTTTGTGGGGTCATTCTCAGCAGGAGCAGCAGTCTGTGCAGGCTGAGGTGTTACGCTCGGTGTCGGCACGCTCGGAGTCGGTACACTCGGTGCTGGAACACTCGGAGTCGGAACACTTGGAGTCGGTACAGCAGACTCGGTCGGAGCGCTTGGTGTGGGTACGCTGGGCTTCGGTATCTCGGATACAGGCTCAGTCGGAACGGAAGGCTTAGGAATAACAACCTTCCTGCTTGTCGGTGCAGTGATTTCCTCAACGTGCTTAAGCGGAGGCAGACCGTCATCTGCTGCAGGAGCTTCGGGCTCGGGAGCAGGCTCGGCTGCGGCGCTCGGTGCAGGCACAGAGGGTGTCGGAACGCTCGGCTTCGGAACAACGGAAGGCTTCGGGATCTCAGGCTCTTCAGCGGTGATAGCGTCAGCCGAAATGGCAGATGCAGCAGCCGCAAACTCGTTGCTCTCAACAGCAGACGGTGAAGAAGCCGCAAAGTTCACCATAGAACCTGTATTCACATCGTAGTATTCCTCGCCGTCCTTGACAGCTATCTTGAGCTTAGGCTCGGGGAAGCCGGGCTTTGCCTTATTAGCCTGCGGAATGTCAATCTTCTCAAACTTCTCCTCAACATCAACTCCGCCTGCTGCGATTATCGCAACAGCAGACCTGAACTTCATTGAGCCCCTTACCAGCTCCTTGATGGGCAGCAGGATAAGGTCAGAGAAAGTAGCGTGAAATGCCTTCAGCGAAGCTGCCTCGTCTTCATCGGGGGCAACTCTGTGGTCAAAATACTTCGGCCAGTCCTTCTCAGTAGACTTGATAAGCTTATCTATGTACTCGCACAGAGGTACCCAGAGCTCAGGCTCTTCAAACTCTCTGTCATTCGTGATAAGCCACATATAGCACCTGAGAAAGCAGTCATAGCAGGTAATATCCTCAAGGTTGAGCATTACATCGTCAATATTCAGCGAGGCTGAAAACAGCGGATCGGAGAAGGCAAAGCACTTGTAGCCAAGGCTTGCAAGCTTTCCGTAGGCTGTTTTGAGATCCTTCTCAGTTCTTGTAAACGGCGGAAGAAAGTCGAAATCAAAATTAGTCTTGTAGTTGTCGGTCTCTCCGACAGCCGCCATCGCAGTCAGCTTGAGGTAAACCTCGTGGATCTGCTTGGCCGGTGTGTCAACTGCTACGCCGAGCACTCTGTACGGGTTGCAGGCGAACAGCTCGGTAGCGGTAACACCAAGTGAAGATCTTGCCATAATTCTTTCTCCTTTCGCAAGATATCCCACATTTCACGGCCTTGGGAAATAATCTTGCCAATAATATGAATTAGTTTAATAATTTAATATACAATTAAAACATTTTACAAATTAAGTATAACAAATTTGAGCGCACATTACTTTAATTATTATTTAATTTTCTATTAACTAAAAATTAATTGCAAACAAAGTGTACAAAAGATACAGAAAAAATCGTGCAAAATGTTTGGTTGAAATTGTTTGCAATTTCTGGTGAAATATAGTATAATATTAAGTGATAATATTCTGTATTATTGAATTTGAAAAGGGGGGCTTATAAAATGGGTCTTTTCAGCAAGAAAAATACGCAGGAAGCTAAAACTCCTGAGATAAAGAAACAGACGTCCGGCGGTGCTGGCGGGGTGAACGCAGACGATATCTGGAATACTCCTGTCAGGGCAAAGAAGAACAGCGGCGGTACGGTTTCGATAAAGGAATCCAAGCATGATGATGTTCACGAGGAAAAGGTGAACGATAATATTGAGCCTGAGGTTATCAAGAGCAAGATGGAGCAGCTCGAAAAGGAACTGGAGGAGAAGTCTTCAGAGCCTGTCAAGACCTACAAGGATTACGATGTTAATCCTGTCAAGGACGGCGAGGTGGCTGACGCTCAGGAGGAATATGAGAAGCTTTATGCTGAGGAGCACGCAAAGTATGTGGAGTCTCACAAGGAGGACATCACTGTAGCTCACATTGAGGGCATTGAGGATAAGATGCAGGAGATGTATGATGAGCATGATAAGAAAACTGCTGAGGAAGAGGCTGCAAAGGGAAATATTTCTGAGATCACTCAGGAGGAGACCGATGCAAAGGTAGCTGAGCTTCCTTATGCTAAGAAGCCTGAGGATTATCCCGAGTATAAGGACATTCAGGGAGTTGAGGCTGAGCAGGAAAAGGTTGAGGCGCTCGGAACTATCGACCACAGCGGTGACGATGATGAGATCCAGGAGATGGATCAAGATTATCTTGAGAACAAGGTTAAGGAATTCAATGAAAAGTATGCAGACAGAAAGCCCCGGGAATAAATTTATATAATGGGAGAGATTTGATTTGAGTATCAGTATTAATACCGATAATCCGATAATAAAGTTTTCGGGAAAGGGAAAGCCGTTTCCTTATGATAAGCTTTTCTATGCGACTATTGAGCCGTATATACTGGAGTTCAAGAACGCAAGGCTTGAAAAGCTGACCGAAGAGGATGCTGCAAGGTGTCTTGTAAGGGTGTTCAAGAAAATGGAGGTAAACGGTGTTCCTGTGCTGGAGTTCTTTAAGGAAGACCTCGAGCAGTGGAGCGATCTGAGCCAGTATGAGAAGACTACAAGGCTTGCAGAGCTTATGGCTAAGGACATATTCTGCTGCTTTGATAAGAACCGCATAAACGGCGACGGCTCGTTCTGCCGCACAAACAGGCTGTATTCTGTCACAAATGCCGAGGGTATCAGAGAATTTATAATCTGTGACACCTATGAGAAGGCAGGAATGTTCAAGAAGACGCCTATTGCGGAGACAATATACTTCCGTCAGCTTATGGATCAGTTTGAGAAGGGCTGGCTCCCGAAGAAGAAGGAAGAATGATACATCAGGCCGTTCGGTCTCATAAGCAGGAGGCCGAACGGTTTTTGTATGAGGTGACAGATATGAGCAAGATGCAGAGGTTTCATCGTATCACGCTTATATTGACTGCTGTTATGTATGGCGGTTCGCTGATATGGTTTCTGATTTCCTACGGCGATCTTGAAGATGAGATAGGCATACATTTTGATCCTAAGGGCTTTGATGTGTTCGCAAGCAAGAGGTTCGGCTTTTATCCCTTTGTGGCAGGGCCGATACTGACGGTGCTTCTGCAGTTTTTCAGGCTTTTGTCCGATAAGCTGAAGGAGTCGCCGAAGCTTAACAAAACGGGCAACGACAAGTTCAGAAACCTCGTAAAAATATATGCTGACACCTTTACTCTGATGATTGCAGTGTTTTTCACCTCGTGGAACCGGGCGGTAATTAATCAGAAGTCTTACTTTCACTGCAATTTCATTTATAATGGTCTTTTGACGTTTATACCGCTTATGGTGTTTGCACTGCCTATAATTGATGCGGTATATAAACACAAATATAAAAATCCGGAATACAAAAGGAGAAGAAAAAATGAAAGCACAAATTGAAATGGAAAACGGAAAGAAAATAACCCTGGAGCTTTACCCCGAGGCTGCACCAATCACGGTAGATAACTTTGTAAGCCTTGTAAAAAGCGGTTTCTACAACGGCCTTGGCTTCCACAGGATAATATCGGGCTTTATGATACAGGGCGGAGACCCTCTCGGAAACGGAACAGGCGGTTCGGATAAGAAAATCAAGGGAGAGTTCCTTGCAAACGGTGTAAACAACCCCATAAAGCACACAAGAGGAGTGCTCTCAATGGCAAGGTCAATGGACCCGAATTCTGCAAGTTCGCAGTTTTTCATCATGCACGCCGATGCACCTCACCTTGACGGCCAGTATGCCGCATTCGGAAAGGTCATCGAGGGCATCGAGGCGGTTGACGAGATAGCATCGGTTGATACTGATTTCGGTGACAGACCTCTCGCTCCGCAGGTTATGAAGAGCGTAACGATGATTGAAGAATAAGAAACCTTAGCAAGCCGTACAGATAACCTCTGTACGGCTTTTTTTATCCCGCTACAGAGCCGAACGGGATTTAAAAAGAAGAACAGGCAGCCGAAGCTGTCTGTTCAATGGGGATATTGTTTTGTGAGTTGGTTGCTTATTAATTAAAAGTCGGCAAACTATCTTCTTAATATATTATAACACATGAGTGTAACAAAAACGTTACACCCTGACAGATTGTGTCAGCGTTAAATTGTGAATTTTGTGTAAATTCACAGCATACAACTATGAATGCTGTCAGATGTTATTTCTTTTTGCCCAATGAAAGCGATGGGTTATTAGCTCCTTTATGCTTAGGCGACACCTTCTTTGGGACTACGGTTGTCATAAACTCATTGAGAATATCCTGCCCTTTATCACGGGAAGCAGCTTTGATAATGTCCTTTTGGGGCTTGCTTCTGAAAAGAGTGTCAAGCTTCGGGTCATTTCTGATGGTTTCCCTTGCCTCTCTGTAATCCTTCTCAGTGATGACATTTCCTGCTGCCTGACGGGGTTTCAGGAAGTTAGCTGTAATTATATCGCAGACAGCTTCCTTTACATCATTATCCTCGGGGTCTTTGAGCCTTATCTGCGCAGACACACGGGCATTCTCAAGATTATATGACACGGGAACAGGCTTTTCCTTGTCTTTTATTTCTACTCCTGCGTCTTTATAGTATTTCGTCAGCTCGCTTTTTTTAGCCTTATTCATAGAGTCAAGAACGGCGTCTATCTCCAAGGCCGCAAGATTAATGCTTTTAAGGCTCATCTGCATAGCGTCGATACGCTTCTGAGTTTTCTTGTCAGAAACATAGCCTTCCTTGATCTCGCCCTGATCCTTCTTTCTTTTCAGGTAAGCCTCTATATTCGTTTTGGCCTTTACAAGAGACTCCTTCAGCTTTACCTGACTGATAGAGGGGCCGCCCTTTTCGTAGCCCTCCATAAACCTCTTATAGTCATTAAGGGCTGTTTTAAGCGATGCTGCGGCATCATCATAGGCTTTGCTGCCGAAGTGTACCTTTTGAGTAGCCTCATTCACAGCAGTAAGGGAGTCTTTAAGCTTCTTGGTTATCTCGGGAGCAGTTCTCTGCGTGCCGTAGAAAGGCTTATAGCCGAGCTTGTTCCTGAAATACTCAAGCTTATCCATTTTGTTTTTGATCTCATTTTTCCAGGACTCTGTAACACCTACCTGCTTGCAGCCGGGATAAAGATTGTAGTTGAGATTCCTTTTTGCGCTGTCTGCAAAGGCCTGCAGCTGCTTTGAAAACTCATATCTGTCCCGGCCGTAGCCCTTTGTGCTCAGAGAACTGTGTTTTTTCTCATATTCAGCGGCTGCATCAGATAATCTGGTGAGGTTATTATCAATATAGTTATAGCTTATCTTATCGGTGGTTGTTGAAAAGTTTGAATAAGCTCCTCCGCCTATTTTCATATTCTTGCCGAGCTTGCTCAGGTTTTCAAGCTCATAATGCATAGCCTTGAATTCATCAGAATTCGGGCCGTCTTTAGCAGGCTTTTCAAATGTATTGAGCTTTTTCAGCAGCTTCTTTGCCTGCTCAGCGACTTTTCTTGCGCTATTCTCGTAATCATTTATGCCTCTGATCTCGGTGTTCAGCTTAGTGTAGTAAGCCTGCATCTGAGACTGAGAGCTGGCATTTCTGATATACTCTACATCATCGGGGTATTTCAGGATAACGGGGTCTTCGGGATTTTTATAATTTTCATTAAAGGTAAAGCCTGTGACTCTCTTCCTTACAAAGTCATGAGTTCTGTCATTGACCTTGTCCTTAGTTTCTTTATAGGGAAGCCCCATATCGGTGTATATTTCGTGCTCGGTTACGGTGTTTTCCCGATCAAGACAGATAACTAAGCCGTAGTTTTTATTTACCTTAGTAACATTGCCGTTTTCGTCAAGCTCATTTATCGTACCGTTGTACTTGTAGTTGCCGAGCAGAGAATCAAACATATGCTTTGTATAGTGCAGATGCTTTAATTTGTTATACTCAGATTTTTGTGTAAGGTAATACACATTTCCCGTGATGTCTTTAAGCTTTTTATTGTCCTCGGGGAAAACAAGCCATTCTGTGCCTGCGTATTTGCCGTCTTTAATATCCTTGTCTGTCTGCACAAGAGCATTATATGACTTTATCTTCTGCTTGGTATAATCAGTGTATATCTTTGTCTGGATATTAAGCAGACGCTTCCACTGTTCATCTGAAATGTATTTGCCGTCTGCGCCTTTTACTAACTCGTTGATACAGTCAGATTTAACCTCATTAATGGCGTTTTCGTCCTCCGGGTTATTTATGTCATCGAGAACTTCCTCAAAGAACCTTACATACTCCTCATCTGATACATTTGCGTTCTCATCTTTACGGAGCTGCGACATATACTTATCGTATTTTACCTGATCTTCTGCACTCAGATTAGCTTTTGGCATATTATCACCTCATAGATTTATTTGGTCTTCTGTAATATATACCCTTGTATAATTGAATTGGTTTCAAATTTATAATTTAAATCTTTTCGGAAGAAGTTCATCAAGCGTATAAGCTCCGTCCGAGAGTATGATCCGGAAGCTCCCCTTGCAGAACTCGCTCATTACCTGACGGCAGGCACCGCAGGGATAGCAGGGCGCAGAAAAATTACCGTCGGAGCTGCCTGCTATGGCTATCGCTGTGAAGGCTTTTCTCCCCTCGGAGACTGCCTTGAATATTGCAGTACGCTCGGCGCAGTTTCCAAGCGGATAAGAGCTGTTTTCTATATTGCAGCCTGTGTATACCTCACCGTCCTCGCAGAGAAGTGCTGCGCCTACGCTGAAGCCCGAATACTTACAGTATGCATTTTCCGCAGCCCTGACAGCAAGCTCAAAAAGCTCCTGATTTGTCATAGAGATCCCCCCCTTGTTCTCTGATATTATTAAGGCAACACCGCACAAAGCCCGCCTGACGGCTTGGCGGCGCATCTGCTTGCATCTGCACCACCAGCTCTGTGCGGTATTGTCTATAATTATAGTTGATGGCGAAATATCTGTCAATAGCTGTTGATAATGTTTTTTGATAAAAATATGTACTATTTAAGAAAATTATATTGAAACCTTTGAAAAAATATGGTATAATAAACCATATATCAGTTTTTTGCATTTAGAATGGGGAGAACCGCAAATGACCGAACGAAGAAAACGTGTAGCCCTGCTTACAGGGCAGGCAGACGAGAGCTATCAGAGTGCGTTTATTACAGGCTTTTTGAAAAAAGCCTTTGCCTTTGATTTTGACGTCTGCATTTTTTCAATGTACAGAAAGTATCAGGACAATACCGAGCGTGAGCATGGGGATTCAAATATTTTTTCGCTTATAGAGCCTGAAATGTTTGACGGTATGGTGATACTTGAGGATACAATACAGACAGCAGGAGAGGCTCAGCGCCTTGAGGAGCGCTTTCATGAGACCTTTCAGAATAAGCCTGTTCTTGTAATTGAGAAGGACAGCCCATATTTCCCGAGTGTGTTTTCTGACGGCTATACCGCAGTGGTTGAGCTTGTAAATCACCTTATTGAGGTTCACGGCTTTAAGGATATTGCATTCCTCACGGGTAAGAAATGGCATAAGCACTCTCAGGAGAGACTTCAGGCATACAGAGATGCTATGGCTCAGCACGGGCTTACTGTGTCTGAGGACAGGGTGATTTACGGAGACTTCTGGTATCAAAGCGGTGAGCTTTGTGCAGAACAGCTCCTTGATAAAGAGAGTGACCTCCCCGAGGCTATAGTATGTGCTAATGACCCTATGGCTATCGGTCTGTGCAAGGCGCTCACTGAAAACGGTGTGAAGATACCCGAGGATATTGCAGTTCTCAGCTATGACTCAACCTTTGAGGGTCAGACTTCTCCGAAGTCTATAACCTCGTCGCAGATACCTGCCGAGGAGGTAGGCGATTATGCGGCTCAGTTTATTATGGACAGCCTTTGCGGAAGAGAAACTGCGCCCTTCAATGTAAAGTCAAGGCTGCTTATAGGAGAAAGCTGCGGCTGCAAGCATACAACAATGCCAGAGTACTCCAGAAAGCGTACAAGATGGGGCACGGAAATATCTGAGGAGGGCTTTGATTCGGTTTCAAACTCAATGATTGAAAACCTGATGGCTCAGACTTCCTTGCAGGAGTATTTAGGAACGATATATTCCTATGCATATCAGATCAGAGGCATCAGAAGCTTTCATCTGTGCCTGTCAGCGCCGTGGAAGAACATGGAGCATGACCCGAAGCTTCACATTAGAAACAAAGGCTATCCTGATAAGATGATATATGCCGTCAAGTATAACTATAACCGTAAAGACGGTCATGTGGGACTTCTCAGCACGTTTGAGCGCTCAACCCTTCTGCCTGACCTTGATGAAAAAAGAGATAAGCCGTATGCGTATTTCTTCACACCTGTTTTCTGTGAGGATCAATGCTTCGGCTATGCGGCTGTGACCTACGGCAGTGTGCCGAGAAGCTATGACGATAACTACCGCCGCTGGATAGGACTTGTTTCAAGAGGCTTTGAGATACTAAGGCGCTACCTTGTTATGCAGAACGTTTCCGAACAGCTTGATAAGATCAGAAGCCACAAGTTTGCTGACCTGAGAGCCGTTTATGAGAGCCTCTCTGACGGCGAAAAGCATGACTATAAACTGGTGGAAAAGCTGCTTGAGGATAACCTGTTTACCTATCAGTTCCAGCCGATAGTAAATACTACAGACGGCGGGATTTTTTCCTATGAGGCGCTTATGCGCTCGCATACAGAGAAATATCTGCCGCCGCTTCTGATAATCAAGTATGCTGATATGCAGAACAGGCTTGCCGATGTTGAAAAGGCGACCTTCCTGAACGTGCTGAAGATAATTCAGCAGCACCGTGAGGAGCTCGGAAAGGTAAAGATATTTATTAACAGTATACCGGGAGTTCACGTCAGTGAGCGTGACTTTACCACCTTAGAGGATTACTTTGCAGAGCTTCATGACAATGTGGTTGTAGAGCTTACAGAGGAGACCGAGCTCAATGACAGGGATCTTGAAAGGCTTAAAGCCTTCTTCGGACAGTACGGTCTGGAAACCGCCCTTGATGATTACGGCACAGGCTACTCGAATGTAACTAATCTCCTGAGATATATGCCGAACTATGTCAAGATCGACAGGGCGCTTCTCAGTGAAATTCAGGATAAGCCCCAGAAACAGCATTTTGTCCGTGAGATAATTGAGTTCTGCCATGAAAACAACATTATGGCTCTTGCCGAGGGCGTTGAGACCACAGCCGAACTCAGGACTGTCATTTACCTCGGTGCTGACCTTATTCAGGGCTACTATACGGGCGCTCCGAGTGCGGACTTTATCGGCTCAATAAATGAGAAGGTCAGAAAAGAGATAGCTCAGTTCCACAGAGAGAAGATTGAGGGAACTGCAAATCAGAAATATGTCGCAGGAAAGACTAACAGAGTTACCTTGTCCTCGCTTGTTAAATCAGGCTGTACAGAGCTTGTTGTCGGTGAGGGTACTATGGTCTATAAGGACATTACCGTTATCGGAACGCCGGGCCTCAGGACTGATATTCATATCAGAATAGAAGACGGCTATGAGGGCAGGCTGACACTTGAAGATGTATACCTTTCAAACGTCAAGAAAAGACCCTGCGTAGATATAGGCGATAACGCAAATGTTACAATAGTTATCGTGGGTGAAAACACGCTCCACAATACGGGCATACACGTTCCTGAAAGCTCGGTTCTGACCGTTGAGGGCGAAGGCAGTATGAAAATAGTGCTCAATTCTCCCGAATATTACGGCATAGGTGCGCCTGCCAATGAGTGCCATGGAGAGCTTGACCTTGAACCCACAGGCAGTATCGAGATACTCTGCCGTGGAATGAACGGAGTAGGAATAGGCTCGGGTCTGGGAGGCTGTATCAGGATCAACAGCGGTCAGTATATAATTGAGGCAAACGGTGATACAAGCGTTGGTATAGGCGCTCTTACGGGTTGTGCCGATGTCGAGCTTATAAAAAGTGATGTTTCACTTGAATTTACCGTATCTGACGGTATCGGAGTGGGCTCTTTGTCGGGTAATGCGGCAGTTCTAATTGAGAAATGTACATTAAAGCTCTATGGTGACTGCAGCAACGGTGTCGGCATAGGAACTATCAGCGGTGAGAGGTCGGTAACAGGTATTATGGAATCGAACTCAATAATCGGCATGGATGCATTCCACCTGACGGGCATAGGTGCTCTTGAGGGAAATACGATGCTTGAAACCGACAGCTCGGTTGTGAAAATAGAGTGCAGCGGAGAGCAGGCTCTTGCAGTTGGCGGCTTCAATGAAGAACAGAGCATAGTTCTGCGTGACTCTGACACAAAGTGGACTGTACACAACAAGCTTGATAAGGATACCTTTGCTAAGGAGGGCGAGCTCAGAGTAGTGGGCGGAAAAGCACGCTTTGTACTCAACAATTCGGATATTGACAGAAGCTCTGCTTTTGAATAAAAAAACGGCTGTACGAGGGTTTCGTACAGCCGTTTGTTATTAATTCGGGCTTTTGAACAGTGATGCCACTGCCGAGCATATCTTATTTGCTATGTATGGGTTATTCATAGTGTAGAGATGTATGCCGTCAACATCGTTGGCAATAAGGTCAACTATCTGCGATACCGCATAAGCGATACCCGCATCACGCATAGCGATAGGGTCATGCTCATACTTGTTCATAATGGTCATAAACCTTTTCGGCAGAGCAGCATGGCAGAGAGTTGTCATTCTGAGTATCTGCTTTTTGTTCACAACGGGCATAATGCCTGCCTCAATAGGAACGTCTATTCCGGCTATTGCAGTTTTCTCACGGAATGAGTAGAATGTCTCATTGTCAAAGAAAAGCTGAGTTATAAGGTGTGAACAGCCTGCATCTACCTTCTGCTTCAGGTTTCTGATGTCTGAAACGCTGTCTGCACATTCGGGGTGAGTTTCAGGATAGCAAGCGCCTATCACATTGAAGTCGCTGTGCTCCTTGATAAACTCGACAAGCTCATAGGCATAATGAAAGTCGCCTGCGGGCTCTTCACCCTCACGTTTGTCGCCCCTGAGAGCCAGCACGTTCTCAATGCCTGCCGCCTTCATAGCCTCTATCTGCTCAAGAGCCTGCTCCTTAGTGAGGTAAATGCACGGCAGGTGTGCCGCCGCTTCTATTCCGTGCTTTTGCTTTATAGATGCGCAAATATCAATAGTTGCGTTTGAAAGGCTTCCGCCTGCACCATAGGTAACACTGATAAAGTCGGGCTTTGCCTCACCGAGGGCTTCTATCGTGCTGTATATGGTTTCAACAGGGGTATCGTCTTTTGGAGGGAAAACCTCAAAGGACAGAGTAGTTTTTTTCTTAAAAAGTGTATCCAGCTTCATTGGTAAAAATCCTCTTTTCTGATAGGATAACTTATATTATATCACACTCTTTTTGATTTGTAAAGAGCCTTGGACCTATTTTCTCAGATATGCCGATGAAACAGGGAAGTCAAAATAAGTATCGGGGAAGGGCTCGTCTTCAAGGGTGAAGTGCCACCATTCGCAGTCTATGGGCTTAAATCCGTTTCTTATCATTGTTTTCTGCAAAAGCATTCTGTTTTGGTACTGCTCCTCTGTTACTGTCCTGCAATCGGGGTGTGAAAGCTCACTGAACAGGTCAAAGGGGCTTCCCATATCAAGCTCCTTTCCTGTTTTCATATCGAATAGGGTCAGGTCAACAGTGCTTCCTCTGCTGTGCGTGGATTTGCTTGCTATATAGCCTTTCCGAAAAAGCTCCTGCTTTACAAGCTCGGGATAGAAGTAGGGCTTCATGCGTATATCCTGATCCTCAATTCCCCATAGGACAAAGTGCTTTACAGCTCTTGCAGGACGGTAGGTGTCGAAGATTTTCATTCTATAGCCCTTGACCAGAAGCTCATTTGCCGCTGATTTAAGAGCTCTTGCCATCTCAATAGTTGCAAGAGCGCAGGGCTCTTCGTAGCCGTCGATACGGTCGCCTATAAAATTGTAGGTTGTGTAATAGCGTATCTCCTGAATAATATTCGGAACATAATCCGCAAGCACAACAAAATCCGAAGGGTCGAGCTCGGGAGTTTTGATGTGTACCATAGTAAACCTTCTTTCTGCTGCTGATATCTTTATAAAAAGTATAGCACAAAAAGAATATTTTTGCAAGGTACATTTTCACGAACAGAAAAAAAGCCCCGACTAAGTCTGTTCGACACTGTTAAGGCAAGAATGACCGTGTGTTGTCAAAAGGAGAGCTCTGGAACAGATTTTTTTTGTTGTAAATTTACGGAATTTGCGTAAAATGGGCGAAAAATGGCCGGTTTTGGTTGACATAAGATTTTATTTAGAGTATAATTAAGCCGTTAAATTATGGCTTGAGACATATGGGGGAAAAGATGCCGGAAAAATATTTGCTTACGGCAGCGCAGAATATGCACTACCGCTGGATAAGAAGCTACAAGACACAGCAGGTCGCAGGACTGAGCATAGTGGCTGCGTTTAAGTTTGAGCTTGATTATGAGATACTGAAAAAGTGTCTCAGGCTGGAGACCGAGCGCTATGGCTGCCTGAGGGTGCGCTTCACGAAGCCCGATAAGAACGGAGAGATAAAGCAGTACCTTGCTGAGCCTTCCGATGAAGAGCCTGAGTTCAGGGATTTGTCGGATATGACTATGGAGGCTGCCGATGCTGTTATGCAGCAGTGGGCTTATGAGACCTTTGACGGTGACGATATTCCGATGTGTGAGTTCCGCCTTGTGAAGCTGCCTGACGGCTACAGAGGCTTTTTTGCGCACATTGACCACAGACTGATAGATTCGGTGGGTGTGGCTGTAATGGTGGGAGATATACTTCAGCTGTACGGCTATTACGCTTTTGATACGGAGTATCCTGCCGACCTTGCCGATTATGAGACAGTGCTGCAGTCTGACCTTAAAAAGGCTTCCAATCCTAAGAGACTTGCAAAGGCAAAGAAGCTCTGGGACGAGGACCTGGAGCTGAACGGCGAGCCGCTTTATTCTGACATTCAAGGGCCTGCACCGTTGGAGAAGGCGAGAAAACGTCATAAAAATCCTAAGCTGCGTGCAGCGGATATAGAGAGAAAGAAGCTCTTTGTGGCTGTAAAGGACTACAGGCTTGAAGCTGACAGCGCAAGAAGGGTGATAGATTTCTGCATGGAAAAGCAGATATCTCCTACAAATCTTTTCCTGCTGGTGCTTAGAACTTATCTCTCAAAGGTGAATAACGGTCAGGAGGATATAACGATCGAGAACTTTATTTCCAGACGCTCCACTATGGACGAGCAGACCTCAGGCGGAAGCAGAACGATATGCTTCCCGTGCAGAACGGTGCTTTCGGGAGATACGACCTTTATAGATGCCGCAAGGAAGATACAGAATCTCCAGAACCGCATTTATATGAACGGCGGCTATGACCCTGAGCTTATCAGAGCTGAAATGAAGCGCCGCTACAACACTCCCGATGATACAACCTATGTGAGCTGCTATCTTACATATCAGCCGCCGCTTCCGCTGCCTGCCGCACCTGCACTGAAAAAGGTGCCGCTGCACGTAAAGTGGTTTGCTAACGGTGCCGCTACAAAGAAGATGTATCTTACGGTTTCGCACCTTAATGACGGAAGGCTCAACTTCTCTTATCATTACCAGACGGTATGTCTTGAAGAGAAGGATATGGAGGTTCTTTATTACTATATGATGCGTATTATGTTCAGAGGCATAGAGGAGCCCAACCGCACTCTTGCTGAGATAATGGACATGGTTTAAGAGCGAAAGGAGTATTATTATGGAAGAAAAATTCAAGGAAATCGTTTCAAACTACTGCACATTGGCTGCTGAGGATATTACCGATGATATGAGCTTCAGAGATGACCTCGGGTTCAGCTCGCTTGACCTTATGACCTTTCTCGGCGACCTCGAGGACGAGTTCGATATAGAGTTTGACCTCGGAGAAGATGAGCAGAAGCTTTCAAATATGCGTACTGTAGGCGACGCTATTGAGTTTCTTAAAGACAATATTGACTGATCGGGGGAGAGAATATGAAAAAAACGATACGTTCACTCTGGGATAAGGCAGAGAGCTTATTTTCTTCCGATCCTGCTGTACGCTGGCTTGATAAGGGCACTGTAGCCGAGAAAAGCTACGGAAAGCTCGGGGAGAAGATAACAGCTGTAAGAAAGGGCATACTTGCCGAGGGCTTTTCGGGAAAGCATATTGCACTGCTGGGTGTGAGCTCAGTTGAATGGGTAGAGGCTTATTTCGGCTCTATCACAGGAAAGAATACCGTTATCCCGATAGATGCAGCACTTGCACATGAGGATATAATAGACCTTCTCAACCGTTCAAACACAGAGGCTCTTTTCATTGACCCCAAGTTTGCGGCACTGGTTGAGCCAATTAAGAAGAACTGTCCGAATGTAAAGCAGTTCTGGACACTTGCCGAGGAAGCCGCAGAAGGCACGGAGAGCATTGAGGACCTCTGTAAAGCAGGCGAGGGCGGAGCAGACAGCGAAGGTCCTGAGGAAGATGACGTTGCAATGATAATCTACACCTCGGGAACTACGGGTAAGAGCAAGGGTGTAATGCTCCTGCAGAAGAATCTGTATTCAAATGTTGAGGCTCTCTCTATCGGGCCGAAGCCCGGTGTTGTATTTATGAGCGTTCTTCCCGTACATCATGCTTACTGCTTAGTAATGGACTGGCTTCAGGGCTTCCAGATGGGTGCTGTTATCTGCATTAATGATTCGCTTATGCATCTTGTAAAGAATCTGTCGGTATTTAAGCCCCATGTAATGCTGATGGTACCGCTTATGCTTGAGACTATCTACAAGCGTATGAGAGTCGCAGCTGCTAAAATGAGCCCCGAGGAGGTCAGGGAAAAGGTCTTCGGAGGCAGACTCAAGAGAGTTTACACGGGCGGCGCTCACCTTGACCCGTTCTATATTGATGAGTTTGCAAAGTACGGAGTTTTGGTTCTTGAGGGCTATGGAATGAGCGAGTGCTCACCTGTTATCAGTACAAATACCGAGGGCTGCTATAAGGCAGGCTCTGTAGGAAAGCCGCTTCCGAACGTTGAGATAAAGTTTGAAAACGGAGAGATACTTGTCCGCAGCACCAGCGTTATGACAGGCTACTATAATATGGACAAGGAGACTGAGGAAGCTCTTAAAGACGGCTGGCTCCACACAGGCGATAAGGGCTATATTGATGAGGACGGCTTCCTGTACATAAACGGAAGAGTAAAGAATCTTATCATTCTTTCAAACGGCGAGAATATCTCACCCGAGGAGATAGAAACCAAAATATCGCTTGCTCCGATAGTCAGTGAGGTTATTATCACAGGTGAAAATAACGCACTGACAGCTAGAATTTTCCCTGAGGCGGAGATCGCTTCAAAAATGACTGAGGAGGAGCTCCGTGAGGCACTGCAGAAGGTGCTTGATGACTATAACAAGGATCAGCCTACCTACCGTCAGCTTGTTAAGCTTGTAATCAGAAAGAACCCATTTATCAAGACCTCCACAAGGAAAATAATCCGTGACAAGGTAGAGCTTGATGTTGAAAAAGCATAATAAGAAAGCATAAGAAAAAGTCCGCAGATACGCTCTGCGGACTTTTCTGATCATTATTCTGATATTATACCGTAGCACTCGGGCCTGCGGTCACGGAAGAGCCCCCATTCAAGCCTTGCCTTGTCGGCCTGTTCAAGATTGAGCTTTGCGGTAATTACACTGTCTCCCGACCTTTCCGCCTGAACGATCAGCTCACCTGTTTCATCTGTGATAAATGACGAGCCGTAAAACTGCAGGGCAGATCTCTGACCGCCGTTTTCATCGCAGGGCTCGACAGATTCAAGTCCGTAGCGGTTTGCAGCTATCACGGGAACTACATTTGCAGCAGCGTGTCCCTGCATTGTTCTTCTCCAGTGAGGCATACTGTCGGTTTCGAGAATAGGCTCAGAGCCGATAGCCGTCGGGTAGAGAAGAAGCTGTGCTCCCATTATTGCCATAGCCCTTGCAGCCTCGGGGAACCACTGATCCCAGCAGATGCCGACCCCTATCCGCCCGAAGCGAGTATTCCAGACCATAAAGCCTGTGTTTCCGGGGGTGAAGTAGAATTTCTCCTGATAGTAGTGGTCATCGGGGATATGTGTTTTTCTGTAAACACCGAGCAGGCTTCCGTCTGCGTCGATGACAGCTGCCGAATTGTAGAGCACATTTCCGTCACGCTCATAAAAGCTGATCGGAAGGACGACCTGAAGCTCCTTTGCAAGCTTTGCAAAGTGCTGCACAGCGTCATTCTCCGAGACAGGCTTTGCAAAGGCATAGTACTCATATCTTCGTTCCTGACAGAAGTACTGCCTTTCAAAAAGCTCGGGCAGAAGAATTATCTGTGCGCCCTTTTTGGCAGCCGATCGAACAAGGCTGTCGGCGTGCTGTATATTATCCTGAACATCTCTGCCGCAGTTCATCTGAACGGCAGCAACTGTAATTTCAGCCATTTATTTCTCTCCCTTCGGGATCTGCTGTGTTATGCAGTGGATATTGCCGCCGCCGACGATTATCTCTCTCGCAGCTATAGGCACTGTCTCACGGTCGGGACACAGCTTTCTCATTATCTGAACGGCACGCTTGTCGCTTTCTTCGTTTTCACCGCCGAACTGCGGAAGAAGCACCATACCGTTTGCAAAATAGAAGTTCACATAGCTTGCGGCAAGCCGTTCGCCTGCCTCACGGGTGTCCTCGCCCTCCTCAAACACAAAGCCGTCAAGGTCGTGCCGGGTTATCCTTACGGGAACATCGGGAACGGGCAGCTTATGAACAGTTATACCCTCTTTTTCAAGCACTTCAAGGTCAGCCAGCGACATTGCATACTGAGGGTCATTCTTATCATCTGTCCACGCAAGGACGACCTCGTTCTCGCTTATGAATGCACAGACGTTATCAACGTGCTCGTTAGTTTCATCATTGTAGATGCCGTAAGGCAGCCAGATAACACGCTCTGCCCCGAGGTAAGCTTTCAGCCTGTCCTCTATCTCAGCTTTTGAAAGCGAGGGGTTTCTGCCTTGGCTTAAAAGACAGCTCTCTGTCACAAGGAGCGTGCCCTTTCCGTTTGAGTGTACAGAGCCGCCCTCTAAAACAAAGGGGCTTGCGTCAAAGCAGTCAAAACCTGCCTTTTCGCAGAAGGCTTTCGCCATAGCGTTGTCACGCTCCCAGTGAGCGTAAAGACCGTCATATTCTCCGCCCCAGGCATTGAACTCCCAGTTGATACCGCAGACAGTATCGCCCTTTCTTACAAAGGTCGGAGCAATATCCCTTGCCCATGCGTCATCGGTGTCGATGTCCATGAGGATAATATTTTCCACGCCGTCAAGAAGCTTTTGCGCTTTAGGCCTTGTTCTTTCATTGACTATAACGTAGACTGTCTCCGCTTTGGCAAGCTTTCTTATTATCCCGGCGAATACCCTCTGCGCAGGCTCAGCCTTATATGTCCATGAGCCCTCTCTTTCAGGGAAAACTATTATAGTCGCCGAGTGCGGCTCGAACTCCGCAGGCATATGAAAGCCTTCAGGTATCATGACAATCTCTCCTTAAAATCCTCATAACCGAAGCGCTTGATAAGCTCAAACTGACCGTTCTCGTGCAGAACGGCAATATCGGGCAGAGGCATACCGTTGAAGGTGTTGTTTTTCACCATTGAATATATAGCCATATCCTCAAAGCAGAGCCTGTCTCCGATCTCCAGAGGGCTGTCAAAGCTGTAATCGCCTATTATGTCGCCCGCAAGGCAGGTGCGTGAGGACAGTCTGTAGTCATATTTCTTCTCGCCACGAACTCCCGAGCCAAAAAGGGGAGGGCGGTAGGGCATTTCGAGCACATCGGGCATATGGCAGGCAGCAGAAGCGTCAAGCACTGCAATATCAATGCCGTTATGCACAATGTCCATGACCTCGGTGATGAGATAGCCTGCGTTCAGTGCTATTGCCTCGCCGGGTTCAAGGTAGACCTGCACTCCGTACTTCTGCTGAAAGTCCGAAACCAGCCTGATAAGAAGCTCCGCATCGTAGTCCTTTCGGGTAATATGGTGGCCTCCGCCGAAGTTTACCCATTTCATTTTTTTAAGGTACTTCCCGAACTTCTCTTCAACTGCTCTGAGGGTGATCTCCAGAGCATCGGCGCCCTGTTCGCATAGCGTGTGAAAATGCAGACTGTCAATTAGCGAGAGCGCCTTTTCATCAAGTGCAGACAGCGTGACACCGAGCCTTGAGCCAAAGGCACAGGGGTCATAGATAGGCTCGTCCTGAGTGGAGCACTCGGGGTTTATCCTGAGCCCTCTGTGAGCCCTGCCGCAGTTATCTGCGTGCTTGTAAAGCTGAGCCACGGAGTTGAACACGATATGGTCAGAGATCTCTGCAAGTTCCTTGATCTCGCTGCTCTTGTAGGCAGGCGAGAAAACGTGTACCTCGCCTTCAAACTCCTCTCTGCCGAGCCTTGCCTCATAAAGGCCGCTTGCGGTAGTTCCGTCAAGGTACTGTGAGATAAGCGGATAGAGCGAAAACATCGAAAAGGCCTTCTGTGCAAGCAGTATTTTACAGCCTGTTCTCTTTCTCACGCTGTCGAGTATCTCAAGATTTCGTTTCAGTGCGCCCTCGTCAACAACATAGCAGGGCGTATTTATCTCCCTGAAAACGGGGTGTATAAGCTTTTGCATTTAGTCCACCATAACGGGGTTCTCGTCTACCTCCCAGGGCAGACCGTACTTGTTCAGAGCTTCCATAAACGGGTCGGGGTCGAACTCCTCAACGTTGAAAACGCCTGCCTTGCTCCATGTGCCGCCGGCAACCATAGCTGTACCTATCATTGCAGGAACTCCCGTAGTGTAGCTTACAGCCTGAGCGCCTGTCTCCTTGTAGCACTCCTGATGGTCGCAGATATTGTAGATATAAATGCTCTTTTCCTTGCCGTCCTTAATGCCTGTGAATATACAGCCGATGTTTGTTTTGCCGACAGTTCTCGGACCGAGTGAAGCAGGGTCGGGAAGCAGAGCCTTCAGAAACTTGATAGGCACTATCTCGTGCCCCTCAAACTCAACGGGCACAGTCGAGAGCATTCCTACGTTCTGCAGGCAGTTCATGTGAGTAAGATAGCTCTGTCCGAAGGTCATAAAGAAGCGTATTCTCTTGATGCCCGGGATATTCTTTGCGAGAGACTCTATCTCCTCGTGGTGCAGAAGATACATATCCTTCATTCCGACACCCTTGAAGTTAAACTCTCTTTTTATTTCCATAGGCTTGGTCTCTACCCAGTGACCGTCCTCCCAGTAAGAGCCGTTAGCCGATACCTCACGGAGGTTTATCTCGGGATTGAAGTTTGTCGCAAAGGGATAGCCGTGGTCGCCGCCGTTGCAGTCGAGAATGTCAATGTAGTGTATCTCGTCAAAGTAGTGCTTCAGAGCGTAAGCGCTGAACACCTGAGTAACACCGGGGTCAAATCCGGTTCCGAGGAGCGCTGTCAGACCTGCCTTCTCAAACTTCTCCTTGTAAGCCCACTGCCAGCTATAGTCAAAGTAAGCCGTGAAGCCCTTTTCCCTGCATCTCTTCTCATAGATAGCTCTCCACTCGGGGTCATCTGTGTCCTCAGCCTCATAGTTTGCGGTATCGACATAGTTTGCACCGCATTCAAGGCAGGCATCCATAATAGTCAGGTCCTGATAGGGAAGAGCCACATTCAGTACTGTGTGGGGCTTGTACTCCTTCATTAGGGCAACAAGCGAATCAAAGCTGTCAGCATCTACCTTTGCGGTAGTTAGCACAGCTTTAGTCTTGTCCTTCAGCTTTTCTGCGAGAGCCTCGCACTTTGAAACTGTTCTGCTTGCTATGCAGATCTCAGTAAACAGAGGGTTCTCACAGCACTTGTAAATTGCGACAGTTGCAACTCCGCCGCAGCCTATAACCAGTAATCTCATAATTTATCCTCCTATCTTTTCTGTGACGGGGTTTCCGTCATCATAAGAAATATATCTTGCTTCTTTTGTGCCGTCGGGAAGTATTGCCATATATAGCTCACTTACGAAAATATCGCCCAGCACCATGATATGTGTTTCATTGCTGTACAGATGAAAGCCTTCGATCTCCAGCCCGTCAATGATCTCTTCAAGGGGCGAGCCTTCCTTGACCATGCCCTCCCTGAAAAGGAAATGCTGTGCCAGATCATGCTTTATCTCAAAGTCGGTACGCTGCGGGTCGCCGAGGAGCTTTTCAAGCCTTCCGTAGGTTACATTTGCCTCGGTTGTGTCCACGCTGTCGGTCTGGAAAAATACCGACACCTCGGGAAACTCCTTGCCTATGTTTTGCTCCCAGGGGATATCTCCCTCATAGCCGTGTTCATCGCCGTACTCCACATATATAAATCTTCCGAAGGGTGTTTCTTTATATAAACGCTCCTGCTCGGGAGCGCTTTCCTGTTTTTCTTTTTTAGAAAACAAACCGAAAAATCCCATTTGTATTATCTCTCCCGTTTATTTATTTAAGCTTTTGCCCTCTTCCTCTTCAAGAAGGTCCTCAACGTACTTGGGTATCATAAACGCACCCTTATGCAGGTTTACTGTATAATACCATGTCTTGATGTGACGCTCCTTCCAGCGTTTTTCATCAAGGTCATTTATCGGGTGGTACTTTTTGCTTGCAAAGCCGAACAGCCAGTAGCCCGACGGGCAGGTTGGTATATGCGCCTGATAAACACGGCTTATCGGGAAGCTTTTGAAAGCCTTTCTGTGCATTGCACGGCAGTTTTCCTCGTCTTCATCGAAGAAGGGGCTTCCGTGCTGATATACCATGATACCGTCCTCCTTGAGAGCTTTGTAGCATGAGCCGTAAAACTCCTTCGTGAAAAGGCCGGCCGTATGTCCGAGAGGGTCGGTAGAATCGTTTATTATGAGGTCATACTCATTGGTTTTTCCTCTCAGAAAGCGCAGACCGTCACGGTAGTGCAGGCGCACTCTGGGGTCATCAAGCCCCCTTGCGTTATCGGGGAAGAATTCACGGCAGACCGTCACGAAAAGCTCATCAGGCTCTACCACATCAATGTCCTCTATCTCATCGTAATAGCTGAGCTCACGGGCAACACCGCCGTCACCGCCGCCTATAACCAGCACCTTCTTTACATTCGGGTGTACAGCCATAGGAACGTGAACTATCATCTCGTCATAGGTGAACTCGTCCTTTTCGGAGAAGATAACGCTTCCGTCGGAAGTAAGAAACCTTCCGAACTCCTCTGATTCAAACACATCTATGCGCTGAAAATCGCTTTCTCCCGAGAAAAGCTGTTTTTCAACTCTTATCGACATTTTTACATTGTCGGTATGGTATTCCGAAAACCAGAAATCCAAAAAGACCACTCCTTCCGATCATTCACGCAGAACATTGAGCTTTCTCAGCTCTCCGTCCTCGGGCCCCTGCATAGAGCAGCCCTTTTCCTTTGCATAGAGGATATAGCTGACTATCTCCTCTGTTACCATCTCGCCGGGCGCAAGTATCGGTATCCCGGGGGGATAGCACATTACGAACTCTCCGCAGATCCTTCCGGGAGTTTTCTCGATCGGAATGAGCTCCTTTTCCGAGTAGAAGGCCTTCTGAGGGGTTGCCGCAACAATAGGTGTTATAAACTCCGCATTGTGAAGCTTTGAGGTCGGCTTTGAGTAAAGCCTTTTTATGTCCTCAAGTGCGCCCACAAGCCTTTCAATGTCCTGTATTCTGTCGCCGATACTGATATAAGCGAGAATATTTCCTATATCTCCGAACTCTATCTGAATGTCATATTCGTCACGCAGAAGGTCATAGACCTCAATTCCCGTAAGACCTATATCTCTCGTGTAAACCGAGAGCTTTGTTACGTCGTAATCAAAAATGCTGCTGCCGTTTACAAGGTCTTTTCCGTAGGCATAATAGCCGCCTATGGAGTTTATCTCTTCTCTTGCGTATTCAGCCATCTGAGCTACCTTTTCAAAGGATTCACGCCCTCTGAGAGCAAGGTTTCGCCTTGAAATATCAAGGCTCGACAGCAGAAGATAGCTTGCGCTTGTTGTCTGGGTAAGGTTTATTATCTGCTCGACATAGCGTGTATTCACACCCTCGCCGAGAAGCAGTATCGAGCTCTGGGTCAGGCTTCCTCCCGACTTGTGCATACTTACGGCCGCCATATCCGCACCTGCCGCAATAGCCGAAACAGGCAGCTTCTCATTGAACGAAAGGTGCGTTCCGTGAGCTTCGTCAACAAGCACCATCATGCCCCTTTCGTGGGCAAGCCTTGTTATCGAGCGCATATCCGAGCAGATACCGTAATAGGTGGGGTTGTTCACAAGGACAGCCACAGCCTCGGGGTGCTCATCAAGGGCTTTTCTGAGCTTTCCGAGCTCCATTCCGAGGGCAATCCCTATATGCTCATCAACATCGGGGTCAACGTAGACCGGCTCTGCACCGCATAGAACGAGAGCATTGATAACGCTCCTGTGAACGTTTCTCGGCAGGATTATTTTATCTCCTGCCTTGCAGGCTGTCAGCACCATGCTCTGCACTGCCGAGGTAGTTCCGCCCACCATAAAGTAAGCGTGCGCAGCTCCGAATGCCTCTGCAGCAAGCTGCTCAGCCTCATAGATAACTGAGGTAGGGTGACAGAGATTATCAAGGGGCTTCATGGAATTTACATCAAGTCCCACGCATTTTTCTCCCAGAAGCTTCACAAGCTCGGGGTTTCCCCGCCCTCTTTTGTGACCGGGCACATCAAACGGCACAACTCTCTGCCTTCTGAACCTTTCAAGAGCCTCATAAACGGGCGCTGATTTCTGTCTTTCTATATCCATACTGATCCCTCTGATCGAAAACAAATTACCAACAAAAAAGCAGGCGATGTTAAGACGTACATCACCTGCGGCTAAACAAATATAAGACAAACGGCGCTTATCATAGCTTATGCTGTGTGGCGAATGCCGATTTCTTATTGACCGTTTCACAAGTGATTCTGATCATTATCATCTTATAAAATTTGAGCTCTTAACTCAATCAATAATGCAGCCTTGACCGCTGCGCTCGGCTTTCGACCCGCCTGTCCGTCCGGGCTTATCTCCGCTTAGGCAAAGCCCTCACAGAGAGGTCGCATTTTATCGGTTTCTCCCGACTTAAGATATTATAGCACACTTTTTCCTCAATGTCAATCAAATGACGAAATAAAGTTGTTCGGGCGCTATTAATATGCTCAGGCTCTTGTTTAATATTCACGAAAGTGCGCTCTTATTATTGTTAAGGCAATTCCTAATCAGAGGGTTTTGCTGTATAATTATTCTATATATTTCAAAAAGGAGAGCTTTAATGATGACAGCAGTAAATTCGGAGCTCAGTCTGTCGATAAACTCAAAATAGTGCAGATTTTGCCTCGTCAGGTCTGGACATTACGTCCAGACAGCCTCGGCTTGTTGGGAGAGG
>CAMMYU010000171.1:0-18590 GCA_946528545.1 uncultured Ruminococcus sp. | reverse complement strand
ATGGCGGACAGGGTGGGATTCGAACCCACGGTACGTTGCCGTATCACCGGTTTTCAAGACCGGCTCCTTAAACCACTCGGACACCTGTCCTTCCGCCTGTCTCAGCGACTTATATATTTTATCACAATTATGCCTGTTTGTCAAGTGCTTTAAGGAAGTTTTTTATGTTTTTTATAAAATTTCTTAAAAACACTTGCAATTCCGGAAATGATGTGCTATAATAATCTAAACTATGTTTATACTTCTTTACTATGTTTGAAAGGAGGCGTGCTTTCGGTTTCGGAAGCGTAGATCATGAGTGTAATTGAGATAGTTGCAGGTTCGGTACTTATTCTTGTGAGCCTGATAATCGTGCTTATTGTTCTTTCTCAGGAATCTAAGGATCAGGGACTTACCTCTGCAATCGGCGGTGGTTATAATGATTCGTTCTTTGGAAAGAACTCAGGAAATACTAAGGATGCAAAGCTGAACAGACTTATGAAGATCTGTCTGGTACTGCTGTTCATAGTGACGCTGGCAGTCAGCATCATTTATCAGATAAAGCACTAAACCTAAAGCCCTGCATTTGAGCAGGGCTTTTTTATGTCTGATCGTCTATATTGGAGCTCAGATCTGAATTGATTGAGATAGATTTTCCTTCTTCAAATGTTTCTTTACTGATAATTTCAACAACATATCGAATCTCAAATTCTTCTGATACAGTAACGTGGTAGACCTCATATTTCAGACTTTCTCCTCCATGAGACGAATAGGCGGTATAGATATCCACTGAGCCTGCATCTATAGGCTTGTAGACCTTTCCGAAAATAGTCTCATCAAGTGTGAAGCTGAAATCCTCGGCTTCCTTCAGTACTTTTTTGTTTGTAAGATAGAATTGCTTTGAATATCCGCCTCCGCCATTATTACCTTCAGTTGAATAGCTGATGCGGAACTGTCCGTCTTTGGTGACACCTGTTTCTTTGTACTCTTCATAACGCCATGAGTGAATTAGAGATTTAACTATAATAAAAATAAGAACAACAAGCAGACAGACCAAGGCTGTCAGGACAGCTTTCCTTTTGGGAGTTTTAGGCAGGATATTCATAAGACACCTCGCTTACTTATTGATTGATTATAGTATATCATACTGAAATCATACTGTCAAGAAACAACAATAAAAACAAACCCCGCCGAACGAAAAATCTTATTTGGCGGGGTTTTGCTTACAGTGAGCTTCCTTTTCAGCTCTGAGAGCATTTTTCTGCTCAACATCTGCTGTGACAAAGTGCTTGTATGAATAATAAAATATTTACCTGAATTTTCCGATTATAATCTTGGATTTGTTTCAAATAATACTAAAGCAAACCCGCAACAAAAAAGAAAAGGAGATACGAAAATGAAAGGTATCACATCACAGCAGGGCAGAGAGACCCTCAACAAGTTCAAGATGGAAGCAGCAAACGAGGTAGGAGTAAACCTCAAGCAGGGTTATAACGGCGATCTCACAGCACGTGAGGTTGGTTCTGTAGGCGGCCAGATGGTCAAGAAGATGATCGATTCTTACAAGAACTCTTAATCCTTGATCGAAACTGTATAGCGAAGACCCGCATCAGCGGGTCTTTTGCTTTGTATGCATTGAAAAAATGGTTCTTAATTGTCAGCGGTAAGAGGGCTATATGCTGCTTGCAGAAGACTAAGTCCTGAGGTTTTTGTATGTAATGCTTGCTATGGAGCTGGCAGAGCGTCGTGAGCTGGAGGAGAAGCTGAAGCCTGTAAGGTTCTCGCCTGAGGAGGCGGCAGCTAAGGAAAGGGAAGTGCTGGAGAGCAAGAATTATGCCAAAGCAATTGACATTTTTAACTTTGAAGATATGCCCATTTCCAACAAAATTTCTCCTCAAGCAATCGCAGATGAACTTGAAAAGACATCTATCGGTAAAGAAACTCTTAAAACGATTGATACGTTGCCGGAAAAAATAAAACTTACATTTGGATATGATGAAGGTGTCAGAGGTTCAGAACACTTTGGAAAAATCGAGATATATGTTAACCAGTGTGATAATGCTTTGTGGGCTGCGAGAACAATTATTCATGAATGCACTCACTATAAGTATGGCATTGGACAAAGTCAATGGGCTGAGTGTGTTTGTATCGCACAAGAACTGAAACACGCTAGAAACAGAGATTACTTGACAATTTCGGAGAAAAGAGCTATAATTAAGGCAGTTAAAGAAGACTCGGATTATTCAAGATTTAATTGGAGAAAAGGGGGTACAATTTATGGCAGACGTAAAAGCCATTGATTTAATTAAGCGATTACAGCATGGTGAAAAGGTGCTGTGTGAAATCTGTAAAAAATCTTATTTTGATATTTCAGGAGAAAACAGAGCATATTCTAATTATTTTCATTGTGAAGATCCTAATTGTACCGGCTCAGTTCACTTGCAAAAAAGCATTGTAGTTGAATAACGCACCTTACATAATGTAGGGTGCGTTTCTTATACCCATTTGAAGGAGGTGAGGATTTGAAAAGCTACTATGTACCGAGAATCAGAGAGCCTGACGATCTTAAAACCTTATGGCTTATCAAAAAGCTCAGCCGATAATGCATATACCAAATAAGTATATCAGCGTTTTGCTAAGGACATATATGTCCCAAGCAGAACGCTTTTATATTGTTATATAATTAAACTAATCTCCAAGAGTGATAAATCAAGGTCAGCTTAATTGTACAATTTGTAGAAAAAACGATAGCATTTCTTTGACGTTCTTGAGCTTTGAAATTGTATATGGTATAATTAAGAAAAACTTTACGGGGTGAGAAAATGAAAAAACGATTTTTAAGTTTGATTTGTTCTCTGGCTATGGCAGTTACGGCTTTTGCAGCACCTATCGGAGAAGGGTTTACATTGATGAATGCTTCTGCGGAGGGTACTACAGCCCTGACCTTTGATGTTACATATCGTCAGACAGAGGCACGTTCCATGCTCGGGATAATCAATGATTGGCGAAACAGCTCCGATACATGGGCCTGGAATGAAGCAAATACAGAAAAGGTTTATTACACAGGTCTGAAGAATTTTGTTTATGACTATGACCTCGAAAAATCAGCAATGCAGCGTGCGGCAGAGATTGCAGTGGTATTTGATCATACACGTCCTGACGGCACAGCATTTTTTACTGCCACAGGTTACCCGACGTCATATTATTCAGTTGGTGAGAATATTGCGTGGGGAACATCTCTTTCAGATGTGAATGAGGCATTTTTGCTCTGGCGTGAAGATGACTACAAGTACGCAGGTCAGGGTCACAGAAGAAATATGCTCGGCAATTTTACAGCGATCGGAATTGCCTGTGCTAAAACGGAGTCGGGATATTTCTGGGTACAGGAATTCGGAAGCCCTGCAAAAAATGTGACACCTACAACCGCCAATGACAGCAGTACAACAGTGAGTGTTAATGTTAATGATGACTTTTTAGCCTCTCATCCGAAGAAGCTTACCTATGATGACACAGGCAGAGAATATCGTATGATTTATTCAGGCGGACAGTGGGTATCGTATGATTATCTTGTCGGAGATCAGGGAAGCTTACCTTATGTATATATGACCTATACGGGCACAAACGTATCAGTAGCTGTTGATGTTCAGTGGAGCATTTACAGCGGTGACTCAGTAACGCTTTCAGGCAATACAATAACCGCAGTCGGCGACGGAGAAACTGTCCTCAGAGCAAGCTATAACGGACTGTATACTGATTATTCCGTAAAGGTTACTCACGAGCATAAGTATACGTGGAAACCTGACAGAGTGATTCAGTATCCGACCTGTACCGAGCTTGGTGTCGGTGAGGAAGACTGTTCAATCTGCGGACATACAACTACATATAAGCTGACCGCATACGGACATTGGCCCTATTCCTATTCAGCCACAGAACCTACCTGCACAAGCAGCGGACATATAGCATACTGGTATTGCGGCAGATGCAGAAAATATTTCTCTGACTCAGCCTGCACTAAAGAAATAACATACGAAAACACGATTCTTAAAGCAAAAGGCCATAAGGCCACAGCAACACCAGCCAAGGCAGCAACCTGTACCGACAACGGAAACACCGCATATTGGTACTGTTCAGCCTGCAAGAAGTATTTTTCTGATTCAGCCTGCACCAAGGAAATAACCCTCGCAAGTACAGTAGTCAAGGCAACAGGCCATAAGGCCACAGCAACACCAGCAAAGGCGGCAACCTGTACCGCCAACGGAAACACCGCATATTGGTACTGCTCAGCCTGCAAGAAGTATTTCTCGGACGCAGCCTGCACCAAGGAAATAACCCTCGCAAGCACAGTAGTTAAGGCGACAGGCCATAAGGCCACAGCAACACCTGCCAAGGCGGCAACCTGTACCGCCAACGGAAATACCGCATATTGGTACTGCTCAGCCTGCAAGAAGTATTTCTCTGATTCAGCCTGCACCAAGGAAATAACCCTCGCAAGCACAGTAGTCAAGGCAACAGGCCATAAATATGTTAAGACTGTAGTTGCTCCAACAACTGCTTCTGACGGTTATACACTTTATAAGTGTTCTGTCTGCAATGATGAATATAGGGATAATTATGTTGATAAGCTCAAAGATGATATCAAGCTTAATGTTATCCTGAAAAGCAATAATTCAGCCTATGCTTCAGAGACAGTTACACTGTCAGTAGACGGCTCTTCGGGAAAGAACTCTTCAAACCGTGAGTTTACACTCAGCGATCTTTCAGACGGTACTCATACTTTAACTTTCAGCGCTCCGAATTATGTGACCAGAAGCTATACAGTTAATGTTCGCAACGGTGCATTGTCTGAGAGTATAGTGCCTCAGCTCAATCTTATCGGAGATGCCAATCTTGACGGAAAGGTTGATATGCTTGATATTACTGTGTTAAAGAGACATCTGATAAAAATCAGTGTGCTTAAAGACTACAGCCTCAGATGTGCTGATGCGAATAACGATGAAGCTATTAATATGAATGATATTACACGAATCAAACAGCACCTAATAAAAGTAAACAGTCTCTGGACTTAACACATGAACGGCTGCCCGAAAGGACAGCTGTTTTTTAGTGCGTTTTTCTTGACAATGACTTTGTAAAATGCTATACTATTTTCATCAAAAGGCGGTGATACCAATGGCTGAAAACAGGATAAAGATCATGCTCGTAAGGCTTGTAAACAGAAATTACGGGGATTCGGTCATTGCTGATAATACTGCTTATATGATAAGAAAGGCTCTTGGTGAAAAGGCGGATATTCTTGATTATGACCTGCGCTGCGGTGACGTGTACAGGGTAAGATTCTGCGATGCGGTTATTTTCGCAGGAGGCGGTCTGATAAAGTTTCGCGGAGAGTGCTTTCTTCAGTATATTTCTGAAATTATAAATGAAGCACAGGAAAATGACATTCCTGTTTATTTCAATTCTGTAGGTGTTGAGGGCTATGATGAAAATGACGAGACTTGTCAGGCACTCAAAGAGGTGATTAATCAGCCTTGTGTAAAGGGTATCAGTGTCCGTGATGATACAGCGCTGTTGAAAAGCTCATACCTAACAAGGAAACAAAGCGTTCACTCTGTTATAGACCCTGCTGTCTGGTGCAGACAGACCTATCCTGAGATCATACCTGAGAAGTCGGGTTATATCGGAATCGGTATTGCAAGAGAGCGTCTTTTCTGTGATTACGGTCACGAGGAGATAGACGGGGAATTTATGCTCCGTTTCTGGAAAGAGCTTATCGGAATGCTAGAGTCCAAGGGTTATAAGTGGAAGTTATTCACAAACGGACTGAATTCCGATGAGGAGTTCGCCATGAAGGTCCTTCAATTCACAGGGCATGGAGAGAAACTTCCACAGACAATGAATTCAAGGGAGCTTGTGCGTGATATTGCTTCGTTTGACGGAGTGATAGCTCAGAGAATGCACTCAAATATCATAGCATATTCACTCGGGATACCTTCGGTGGGAATAGTCTGGAACGAAAAAATGCGCTTCTGGGGCGAGAGGATAGGCTATAAAGAACGCTGTATTATGCCCGATGAGTTAAGTGCAGAACGTGTTTTTGATGCTTTTGAGAAAGCAATGAACGGTAAAACCAAAAAGCCCTCCTATTTCATCAAGAGGGGAGTTTACAAACATCTGAAAGGCTTTGTACGCTCTGTAGGACAGACAGGAGAACGCATAAAAAAGACCTCTGAAATTAACACAAAGCTTACGGCCGTGGCACTTGGTACGCTTGAGCATAAGTTCAGAAATACTAATTCTCTTGAAGCTTTTGAAAACTCCTTCGCCGAGGGCTTTATAAACTTTGAGGCTGACATAAGGGTTACCTCTGACGGCAGGGCAGTGTGCATAAACGGCTGGTCTAAGGACAGTCTGGGTAAACTGGGTTTAGCGTATAAAGATGAGCACAAGCAGGGACTCGGATATGATGACTTCAAATCCCGAAGCTATTACGGTCGCTATAAAGCTGTTGATATTGATGAGCTTTTCGGCGAAGCTGAAAGGGTTTCACTTGAAAAAGAGATCACTTTGTTTCTGGATATCGGGAAGCCGCCGTCAGCAATGGCGAAGGTGTTCATTGATGAAATAAGCAAGGCTTACAGCAGACATTCGCTTGATAAGGTCAGGACGGTAATTCGCTGTCAGCGTGAGAGTGATGTACAGCTTGTGAAAGAATATGCGCCTGAATGTGAGATAGCCTACTATCTTCCTGAGCCGAAAGATGAAGCCGATAAAGGCAGGAGGTTCAGTTCAGCTCTTACGGTTTGTAAAAAATATGACATAGATATTCTTTCGATGAAAAATACAGTCTATGATGAGAAAACAGCAAGGCTTTGCCGTGACAACGGCTTAAAAGCCTTTGTAATGTCTTATTCAAAAACTGAGGATATAATGACGGCGCTGAAACTGGGCGCTCAGTATATAGGCTGTCACTACCTTACACCTGATTATTTGAATCGTCTGCTGAAATAAAAGTCCGAAATTTGTTATAAATGACAAATTTCGGATTTTTGCTTGTAATTTGCGGTTTTGTGTGATAAAATGGTAAATGGTTATTTGATAAAAGTGAAGAACTGGAGGTTTCAGTAATGAAGATAAAAAGGCTGGCCGCTTTTTTTATGTCTGCGGCTATGATCTTTTCTGTGTCGGCTGCTTTCAGCAGCTGCTCAGACAAAAGTGATGATGATAAGGTGCTGACAGTAGGCTTTGATGCTGAGTTTCCGCCTTACGGCTTCAAGGATGACTCAGGAGAATATGTAGGTCTTGACCTTGACCTTGCTCAGGCAGTCTGCGATAAGAGGGGCTGGAAGCTAGAGAAAAGGCCAATTGACTGGGATTCAAAGGATCTGGAGCTGAAAACAGGTCAGATAGACTGTATCTGGAACGGCTTTACAATAAACGGCCGTGAGAATGATTATACATGGTCTGCTCCGTACTTTGACAATGCTCAGGTAATGGTAGTCAGAGCAGATTCGGGCATTGATGATATATCAGACCTCAGCGGAAGGATAGTTGCAGTTCAGGCTGACAGTTCAGGGCTTGCAGCACTTACAGGCGATGACGCAACTGAGGAAAACAAGGCTCTGGCTGAGAGTTTCGAGGAGCTTCAGCAGGTTGGTGACTATAACTCTGCGTTTCTGAATCTTGACAGCGGTGTTGTAGATGCTATCTGTATGGACGTCGGAGTCGCTAAGTATGAGATTTCGCAAAGAGATACCGAGTACATTGTGCTTGATGAGCATATATCATCTGAGCAGTACGGTATAGGCTTTTATAAGGGCAATACAGAGCTCAGAGATCAGGTTCAGGAAACCCTTATGGAGCTGCTTGATGACGGTACTATTAATAAGATCGCAGCCAAGTGGGATCTTGAAGATGCAGTCTGCCTTACTGAGGATTCTGAGGTTATAGACCCGACAGAGGATAAGGAAAAAAGCTTTTCTGAACTGTTTACTTACGTTTGCAAGGAGCTTGCAAAGGGAATGGGGGCATCATTTGCTATATTCTTCTTTACACTGCTGTTTGCTCTGCCGCTAGGTCTGTTTATCGCCTTTGGAAGAATGTCAAGATTCTTCATTTTAAGAACGATAATGAAGGTTTATATATCTATAGTCAGAGGAACACCGCTTATGCTGCAGCTTCTGCTGGTATTCTTCGGGCCAAACCTGCTGTTTGGTATAAAGCTCTCATCAAACTACAGATTATATGCAGTGCTTATAGGCTTCATACTTAATTATGCTGCTTACTTTGCAGAGATATATCGTGCAGGTATTCAGGCTGTACCTAAGGGTCAGCATGAGGCTGCTGCAATACTTGGTTATTCTAGGGGAATGGCATTCAGAAAGATAGTATTCCCGCAGATGATGAGAACAGTTATTCCGGCTATTACAAATGAGGTTATCACTCTTGTAAAGGATACCTCACTTGCATTTGCAATTGCTTATACCGAGATGTTCACAATAGCTAAGCAGGTCGCTGCCGCAGAATCAACGATACTGCCTATCTTTATTGCAGGATTATTCTATTATGTATTTAACGTTATCGTAGCTGCGATAATGGCACGTATAGAGCAGAAGCTCAGTCATTATTGATAAGGCAGGTGTGAAAAATGAAACTTTTAGAAGCTAAAAATTTTGAAAAGAGCTATGGCGAGCATAAGGTGTTGAAGGATATTTCGATCTCTGTTGAGGAAAATACCGTAGTATCTATCCTCGGACCTTCGGGTTCCGGAAAATCAACCTTCCTGAGATGTGCTTGTTTGCTTGAAAGGCTTGACGGCGGAGAGCTCATATACTGCGGTGAAAAGGCGGTAAGCTCAGAAAACGGGAAGGCTGTTTATGCTCCGAAGGGAAATATCAGAAAGATAAAAGAGTATTTCAGCCTTGTGTTCCAGAACTTCAATCTGTTTCCTCACTATACTGTGCTTAAAAACCTTATGGACGCGCCCGTTTGTGTTCAGAAGCGTGATAAAGCAGAGGTTGAAAAGGAGTGTATGGAGCTTCTCGCTAAAATGGGATTGAAGGATAAAGCCAATGCATTCCCGTCACAGCTTTCAGGCGGTCAGCAGCAGAGAGTTGCTATAGCAAGGGCTCTTGCAATGAAGCCGAAGATCCTTTTCTTTGATGAGCCTACCTCGGCTCTTGACCCTGAGATCACTGCTGAGATACTGCAGATCCTCAAAGAGCTTGCCTCAGAGAAAATGACAATGGTCATTGTTACTCACGAGATAAACTTTGCTAAGAATGTTTCCGACTATGTTGTATTCATGGACGGCGGAGTTGTTGTAGAAGAGGGAACTCCCTCAGAAGTAATTGACCACCCGAAGCAGGAAAGAACAAAGGCTTTCCTGACAAAGCTTTCAAAATAATCAAGAATGCCTGCTCCAAACGGAACAGGCATTTTTTAGAATTTTCTTATTGTTTTTCTGCGGTGCTTTTCGATGTACATTCTGCTGTCAGCCTCGCTCTTTATCTCGTTAAGAACAGTGTCCTTATCTGGCTTGAGCGTTACATGACCGCAGCTGCAGCCGAATTTGTATGGCTTCGCACCCGATTGGTTGAGACCTTCGATCTTATCATAGACCTGCTTTATAAGCTTATCGGGTTCGTCTTCGCTGTCAAATGAAGCAAGTATCAGGAATTCATCACCGCCGGTTCTTACACAGATACTGTTCTCGGGGAAAATCTCCATAAGAGTGTTGCTGCACGCAGTGATAGCGACATCGCCTTCCTCGTGACCGTAAGCATCATTAATAATTTTCAGCCCGTCAACATCGGCGCAGACAACCGATAGATATTTATCGCTTTTGATACAGTTTTGCAGGAACTCCTTCTCGTACTTGTTAAGACCTCTTCTGTTGTAAAGTCCTGTAAGCGGATCATGCAGATTGAGAAGCTCAAGCTCACTGAGAGCTTTCTGCAATTTGTTGTTCAGATAAAAGCTTCCTGCATTGTTAGAGATAGATGTCAGCCAAACTGCAAGCAGGTCGCCCTCAAGCTCGACAGTAGAAGGTACACCGGCAAGATAGCCTAAAAACAGATCCTTAAAGTATATAGGCGCAAAGGCATAAAAAACAGGTGCTTCCTCGTCATTCATTTTATCGGGAATGAGCTGCTTGGTAGGAAATTCATAACCTACAGGAACATCATGGTTGTACATAAACATAGACACCATAGTATCGGGAACGCTCCATGGAGCAATATCCGTGTCTATATTGATAACGTTCTGATTTTTCTCAATATCCGAGCTTATGCATACATACAGCTTTTTGAACTTGAATATCATAGTTCCTCTGTAAAGGCTGTCAAACAGATGGCTTGACTCTTCAACATTGGAAATATCCATATTCATATCAAGCAGATACCTTGTAAACTCCTTGAAGTCATTATAGTATGAATACTTCTGATTATAGGTGAGCTCATCGACCTTTTCAATAGGAACACAGCCGCAGGACTGACCCAGATGAAGCACAGAGTCAACATAGGTGATGTCCTCAGGTTCTTTACCGTTCATCATATCAAGCAGGAGTTCAACAGCCACTCCGCCCGATTCAAAGGTAGCTCTCCTGACTGTAGTAGGTGTCGGAGAATAATTTTTGCAGTCCTTGAGCCCGTCAAAGCCCGTAACTATAATATCCTCAGGAATCTTATATCCGTGCTCCTTGAGAGTATCCATACAGAAAAATGCCATAGTATCATTAGCACAGACGATAGCTTCGGGCAGCTCGGGCTTTTTGAGTATCTCTTCGGTACATTCAATAGCCTTTCTCCAGAACTCACCGTAATATATCCTGTCCTCCTCGATCGGCAGACCGTGCTTTTTAAGTGTAGCCTTGTAAGCATCAAGCCTTTCATCGGATTGTATATTATCAAACTCAAAGCCGCTGATAAAATCAATCTTTGTAAGCCCGTGATCGACAATAAGGTGCTCAACTACAGAAGACATAGCATATTTATTGCTGAGAATAATTCTCTTTTCATTATCATGGAAGAGGTCATCAACATTAATAAGCGGTATTCCGTGCTCTCTTGCCTTTTTTGCAATATCAAAATAAGTTTCTTCAACAAGCAGTGATTCTCCGAAAATAACTATACCGTCGATATTATCATAATCCATAAGCTTGAATACAGACATTTCGCCGTTAGCTATAGCTTCCGAGATAACAAGGTCAATACCACGCTGAGGTTTTCTGGTAGGATTAAAGAAAACAAGCAGATTCAGTCCCAGCTCCTGACACTTTTTATATACACCGTAAACAACGTCGGTTTCGTATTCAAGATCAAATCCTGTTACGCAGACTGCTATTGTCTTTCTTTTCATGCTGACCCTCCTTTAGCGAAAAAATAGTAAACCTATTTTATTAAGATACATTATAACACTAAAACATACAAATTTCAAGTGTTTTGTATAATGTTTTTATTTTTAACCAAACAAATCTGACATTTTTGTGCAAATCAATAACAGGAGCCGTTTTGACAAAGGCTCTAAAGTATGCTATAATGACTTATAATTTATATTATATGGAGGATTTATGGCACAGCTTTACGATAATACAGTAAGAAAAGACAGGGTGCTGATGGCGGCAGTTGATACAGGAGCTTATGACGTACAGGCATCTCTTGATGAACTGGAGGAGCTGGTCTTAACCGCTGACGGTGAGCCTGTGATAAGAGTGGTGCAAAAGCGCCCGTCTTATGATAAGGCTACCTGTATAGGCTCGGGCAGACTTGAAGAGATAGCAGAGCTTTGCAAGACTCATGAAATTGACCGTGTGGTTTTTGACTGCGAGCTTACAGCAACACAGATAAGAAATATCGAGGACGTATGCGGAGTTTTCACTATTGACCGCACTATGCTGATTCTGGATATTTTTGCGGCTCATGCAAAAACACATGAGGGCAGACTTCAGGTAGAGATTGCACAGAATAAGTACAGGCTTCCTAGACTGGCAGGAATGGGTCTTGACCTGTCCCGACTGGGCGGCGGAATAGGAACGAGAGGCCCGGGAGAGACCAAGCTTGAAACAGACAAGCGGCATATAAGGGCAAGAATTGCCGCCCTGACAGAGGAACTTCACGAAATAGAAAAGCGCCGTGACCTTATGAGAAAAAGGCGCAAGAAAGACGGTGTTCTCACAGCGGCAATTGTAGGCTATACCAATGCAGGGAAGTCAACGCTGCTGAATGCACTGACGGAAGCAGGAGTCCTCTCGGAGGATAAGCTGTTTGCAACACTTGAGACCACTTCACGCTCTATTGAACTGCCTGACGGAAGGTCTGTAATGCTTATTGATACCGTAGGATTTATAAGCAGGCTTCCTCATCATCTGGTAGAGGCGTTCAAGTCAACACTTGAAGAGGCGGCTCAGGCTGATGTTATTATTCATGTTGTAGATGCATCAAACCCTTCCTGCGAAGAACAGGCAACAGTTACAAGAAAGCTTCTGAGTGAGCTTGGCTGTGACGGGATACCTGTAGTTACAGTTTTAAATAAGTGTGATAAGATAGCTTATGCAGATTCTCTTGAAGCTGACAATGAGGAGTTTGAGGTGCTTATCTCAGCAAAAACGGGAAAAGGTCTTGACGAAATGCTGGAAGCTGTAGCAAGGGCTCTTCCTGATTCCTGCGTAAGGTGCAGACTGCTTCTGCCGTTTGACAAGGCAGGCCTTGTGAACACTATCAGGATAGACGGCAAGGTTTTCTCTGAGGAATATACTGCCAAGGGCATTGCGGTTGACGCTTTGATAGATAAAAAGATATTCTACATGGTAGAGGAATATAAAGTGAATAGTGTTAACAATTTGTAAAAACAGAAAAAGCTTCTTGACTTTATCATAGTAAAGGAGTATACTATGTTTGTCAGTTATGCTGACATAATATCAGGAAAGGAAAAACAGAAATGTTTCAGATAACTCTTACAGCAGTCTTTACATATTTCTTTTTTAGCTTGAGCTTCTTTTTTGGCTTCGAGCGTTTTTGGCGTACTGTGAAGGCTGAGGACAAGGGTTTATTGGGAAAAGGTCTGTAATATCCTTAATACCGTAAATTTTAAGCCGCGGCTTTCATTGCAGAGATGAAAACTGCGGCTCATTTTATTTTTGGAGGTAATAATTATGATTATCGTATTGAAAAACCATTCGAGTGAGCAGGAAGTAAACGAGCTTATGAACTGGCTCGCCCGTTTTAATGTATCTACCAATCTTGTGCAGGGCGTACATTCTAACATTATTGGTCTTATAGGAGATACAACTCATGTTGATATTGAGGCTGTTCAGGCTAAGGAATGTGTGGAGAGCGTTCAGCGAGTGCAGGAGCCTTACAAGAATGCAAACAGAAAGTTCCACCCCGATGATACTGTAATTGACGTCAGGGGCAGAATAATCGGCGGAGGTAAAACTCAGGTGATGGCAGGACCCTGCTCAGTCGAGACTGAGGAGCAGATCATCACTACTGCGATAGCTGTCAAGCAGGCAGGAGCAACAATGTTAAGAGGCGGTGCTTTCAAGCCGAGAACCTCGCCATATTCATTCCAGGGTCTTGGCAAGGAGGGTATAGACCTTCTTTTACAGGCAAGAAAAGTGACAGGGCTTCCTATAGTGACAGAGATCATGGATGTAAGCGATCTTGACCTTTTTGCAGATATTGATGTTGTGCAGGTTGGCGCAAGAAATATGCAGAATTTCACTCTTCTTAAAGAGCTCGGAAGATGTGATAAGCCCGTACTGCTTAAAAGAGGTCTTTCGGGAACCTTGCAGGAGCTGCTTATGTCGGCTGAATATATTATGTCTGAGGGCAATCAGAAGGTGATTCTTTGTGAGAGAGGCATAAGAACCTTTGAGCCTGCTATGAGAAACACCCTTGACCTTGCGGCTGTACCTCTTCTTAAGCAGAAAACACATCTCCCTATTACAGTTGACCCTAGCCACGCTACAGGTATAGTATCTCTTATTGAGCCTTGCGCTCTCGGAGCTGTTGCAGTCGGTGCTGATGCACTGGAGATAGAAGTACACAACGACCCTAAGAACGCATGGAGTGACGGTGCTCAGCAGCTTACACCTCCGAAATTTGCTGAGGTTATGAAGAAAATCAAGGCTCTGGCAGAATTCATGGGCAAGCCTGTTGATGATGCGCAATAAGTCGGATACAGATGTTTACAAATGAGTTTATCTGTGATATAATAGAAAAAGCAAACTGAAGCGGGTGATATTATGGTATTTAACTGTCAGCTGAAAAAGGTTGTTGACGATTCTTATGAGATAGAAATAGGCAACGGTCTTGAAGCTCGGCTAATAGATGATCTGAAGAGCGGTCTTGTCGGAAAGCTCAGGCGTTTTGCAGTGGTTACAGACTCGAATGTAAGACCCTTGTATGCTGATAAGATAGACTCTATGCTCCAAGAAGCAGGCTTTATCTCAAATATTATTGAGTTTCCTGCAGGAGAGAAGTCAAAGACAAGGGCTGTCAAGGAGTATGTCGAGGATAAAATGCTGGAGCTTGGCTACAGACGTGACTGCTGTGTAATAGCTGTTGGCGGCGGAGTTGTTTCGGACTTAGCAGGCTTTACGGCAGGTACTTTTGGCAGGGGAGTTCCGTTTATAAACTACACAACAACCCTTCTTGCGGCGGCTGATGCCTCTATCGGCGGAAAAACTGCGGTAGACACACCGCTTGCGACTAATCTTATCGGTCTTTTTAACCAGCCGAAGAAGGTTTATATTGACCTTTCTGCGTGGAAAACCCTTGAAAAGAGAGAGCTTATAAGCGGCCTTGCGGAAACAATAAAGCACGGCTGCCTTGGAGACAAGGAGCTCTTTGAATACTTAGAGAAGAACATCGAAAAGGTATTTGAAATTGACCCCGAGGTCTGCCGCTATATTTCGGAGCATAACTGCTCAGTAAAATATAAGGTTGTTATGCAGGACGAGAGAGAATCAGGTCTAAGGGAGATACTGAATCTCGGTCATACTGTCGGCAGAGCAGTCGAGACAGTGTCTGATTATAGGCTCACTCACGGAGAAGCTGTTTCTATAGGGCTTATCGCACAGGCAAGGCTGGGAGAGAAGCTTGGGTATATCAGTCATGAGAATGTTCAGAGAGTGACCGAGCTTTGTGAAAGAGCAGGCCTGCCTGTAGCAATTCCCGATTATATTGACCGTGAATTGCTTATCAAAAAGCTCTATACAGATAAAAAGGTCAGAGACGGAAAGCTTCGCTTTGTGTTCCAGAAGGAGATCGGAGAAATGGTTTCTTTCGGAGAAAACAGCTACGGCCTGGAGATAGCCGAAGAGCAGATAGCAGAGATTATCAAGGAAATGTAGGTTTTTATATGAATATCAGGATAAGCCCCAAAAAGCTTCACGGAAAAGTTGTTGTACCGCCCTCGAAAAGTCAGGCTCACAGAATGATAATTGCAGCAGCACTTGCTGACGGTGAATCAAAAATAGATAATCTTTCGATGTCCAAGGACATAATTGCCACCATTGACTGTATGAGAGCACTCGGTGCTGAGATAAGCGTTGACGGCAGCTCTGCTGTAATCAAGGGCATTAAGAATGTTCCCGAAAAGGCTGTGCTTGACTGCTGCGAAAGCGGCTCGACCCTGAGATTTCTTATTCCTGTTGCTTGCGCCCTTGGTGTGAATGCTACTTTTTTAGGACAGGGCAATCTTCCGAACAGACCTATAACTCCGTATCTTGAGGAGCTTCCGAAGCATGGTATCACCTTTGACTATAACGGAACTATGCCCTTTTCCGTATCGGGAAAGCTGACAGGAGGAAAGTTCTATGTTGACGGCGGAATATCATCTCAGTTTATTACGGGTCTGCTGCTCGGTTTTTCGGTCTTAGAGGAGGAAAGTGAGATTGTACTGACCTCGCACCTTGAATCTAAGCCCTATGTTGATATTACTATAGGCACGCTATCGGATTTTGGCTGTGATGCTGCAGAAACAGAAACAGGCTACTGTATCGGCGCAGGCAAAGCTCTGAGGCCTTATAACGGCAGCGTTGAGGGGGATTATTCTCAGGCGGCATTCTTCCTGGCGGCCAATCTGCTGGGCTCTGATATCGAAATTTGCGGTCTAAATGTAAATTCTTTTCAGGGAGACAAAAAAATTGTTGAAATCTTCTCACAAATGGTGTATAATAGAAGAAATGGGCTGAATGCTTTTCAGCTTGACTGTTCGGATATTCCTGATCTTGTGCCTGTATTGTCTGTTGCTGCGGCATTTGCTGACGGTGAAAGCCGTATTTATAATGCTGCCAGACTTCGTATTAAGGAAAGTGACAGGATCGCTTCGAGTGTTTCGCTCGTAAGGGTGCTCGGAGCTTATGCCGAGGAAACTGAAGACGGGCTTATTATAAAAGGAAAGCCTTGTCTTGACGGCGGTACGGTTGATACATATAATGATCACCGTATTGCTATGGCTGCGGCAGCTGCATCTGTCGGCTGTAAAGACGATGTGTTTGTCAATGGCGCAGAGTGTGTTTCAAAGTCTTATCCTGATTTCTGGGAGGCGTTTTCGTCACTCGGCGGTCAGCTTGAAGTAATCGGCTGAACAGTTCATAAAAGTTCCGTGAGAATTGGAGGAAACGCAATGTCGTCAACATGGAGAAATAATATTACATTTACTATCTTTGGGGAGAGCCACGGAAAGGCAATAGGTGTCTGCGTGGACGATCTGCCTGCCGGTGAGTCTATAGATATGGACAAGGTGTATGAGTTTATGGCAAGGAGAGCGCCTAAGAAAAACTCCACATCTACGCAGAGGAGAGAATCAGATCACCCGACTATAGTTTCGGGCTATTATAACGGAAAGACGACAGGTACACCTCTGTGTGCTTTTATTCCGAATACGGATCAGCACTCTAATGATTATTCAAATCTTTCCAAGCTTGCAAGACCCGGTCATGCTGATTATACAGGAGCTCTCAGATACAGAGGCTTCAACGATTTCAGGGGCGGCGGACATTTTTCCGGAAGGCTCACAGCGCCGCTTTGCTTTGCAGGAGCTATCGCAGGTCAGATACTTGAAAAGAGGGGCATTTATGTAGGTGCTCATATAGCTGAGATACATGGTATTCAGGATAAGAATTTCGATCCTATCAATACCGATAAGGATACTATCAGAGAGGTAAGGTCTAAGGACTTTCCTGTTATTATTGATGTACAGGGAAATGAAATGGTCAAAGAAATAGACCGTGCAAGAAAAGATAAGGACAGTGTAGGCGGCATTATTGAGTGTATAGCTATCAACGTGCCTGCCGGTATTGGCTCACCTATATTTGACGGGCTTGAAAATTCGATAGCTCAGCTTGTTTTCGGAATACCTGCTGTTAAGGGTATTGAATTTGGTGCCGGCTTTGATACTGCACTTATGCTCGGCTCGGAGAATAATGATGAATTCTATGTAAATGATCTTGGCCATGTTGTGACAAGGACTAATAATCACGGTGGGATCCTTGGCGGTATTTCATCGGGTATGCCGATAACTATGAGGGTTGCGTTCAAGCCAACTCCTTCAATTGCAAAGCCGCAGGAGACTGTTGACTATTCGGCTATGAAGAATGAAACTCTGGAAATCAAGGGCAGGCATGACCCTTGTGTTGTTCCTAGGGCTGTTCCGTGTGTTGAGGCTGCTGTTAATCTGGCGTTGCTCAATCATATGATCGACTATCCTAATTTCTGATTTGGGGGACTGAATTTGTCTTTGTTTGCTAATCCTGAAGAGCACGTTTCGGAAAGCATGAAAAGCGTGTCCGATCTGTATGAGGCAGAGGTGCTGCTTGCATATTTTCTTGATTGTGCTGAAAGACCATGTACTCCTGCACAGCTTACTGAGATAGCGACTGCTGAAGGTGTTGTGAACTATTTTGTCTATAATGAAGCGATCGAAAAGATGATGCAGAATGGTTCTCTTAAGCTGGTAGAGAAAGACGGACTTGAGGTTTATGAGCTTACCGAAAAAGGAAAAATCGGGGCAAAAGAGCATAAAAAGATAGTACTTAAAAGCATCAGAGACCGCATATATGCGTCGGGTCTGAAGCTGTTCGCAAGGCTTCGCAGTGAAAACAGTGTTGAATGTAATGTTGATGAGGTCGGAAACGGGTATTCTGTACATTGCAAGCTAAAGGACAAAAATGCCGAACTGATGAATATTTCCCTGTTTGCAACCGATGAAGATCAGGCTTTATATATCAAATCAAAAATCATGCAGGATCCGTCAGGATTCTACGGTAAAATTATTGATTATGTGGTAGAAAATGAAGAGCATGTTCCTGATATAACTGAGGAAGAATGATTTGCTGATATTGAAAAGTGTAACCGCCTTGGAGAAAAAAAGGCGGTTTTGTTTTGAATTTTGCATAATTTAGGTTAAAGAATCTTGCAGTATATAGTCAAACCGCCGAAAAGCAAAAAATGAGTTGACAAAGGAGAGAAAGTGTGATAATATAATAAAGTCGCCTGCGGAAAGCAAAAGGAGGCGGCACCTGCATCTTGAAAACCGAACAATAACGAAAGAAAACCCTTTAGTTAAGACCTTTGAGTGAAAGAGACTTAAAGGAAGTCTTGGGTACC
>CAMMYU010000170.1:0-11824 GCA_946528545.1 uncultured Ruminococcus sp. | reverse complement strand
TTGCCTATAGTACAAATTATCTATTTTCCCAAATCAAGATTTATGTAATTTTGGGAAATAGATTTTTATTTTGCCGACATCAGCAGAGCCTGATACCACTCATTCTTCTTGACTCTACTCATCCCCTTGCCGCAGATAAAGTCGATAAGCCACGCCTTGCTTGTTACCCTATTTATACATAATTATTATAACACAAATTCTTCCAAAAATCAAGTACTTTCTTCAATCCCCGAGGAGGTTGATCTGCTCTGTAAATCCCCGAAAAGCTTTTCCTCAGACTATTTTCATTTCAAATTTGTCCTTCAGCACAGCATCGGGTACTGCGGTCGGATAATTTCCCGAAAAGCAGGCGCTGCAGAAGCCCTCATGTCCGACAAGCTCCGAAAGCCTGTCAATCGGCAGATACCCAAGGCTGTCAGCTCCGATTTTCTCAGCAATCTGCTCAGAAGTAAGATGATTTGCGATAAGCCCCTTCTCGGAATCAATATCTGTGCCGTAATAGCAAGGGTGCAGGAATGCAGGCGCACACACACGAAAGTGTATCTCCTTTGCACCTGCCTGACGCAGAAGCGAAACTATCCTTGCTCCTGTTGTACCCCTGACGATAGAATCGTCCACAAGCACAATGCGCCTGCCACTTACAACAGGCTCTATCGCAGAGAGCTTTATGCGCACCTTGTCTGTCCGCACCGACTGCCCGGGTGCTATGAATGTGCGGGCTATGTACTTGTTTTTGATAAGCCCCATTTCATAGGTCAGACCTGAGCCCTGTGCATAGCCCAGCGCCGCATCAAGCCCCGAATCGGGAACACCGATAACTATATCCGCATCGGCAGGACAGCTTTCGGCAAGGATATGTCCTGCACGCACTCTTGCCTCGTGAACGCTCACTCCGTCAATTACAGAGTCAGGTCTTGCAAAGTAAATGTACTCAAAAATGCAGGTTCTGCGCTCTCTTGTGCCGCAGTGCTGACGAAGAGACTTTACCCCCTCTTTTGAAAAGAGGAGTATCTCCCCCGGCTCTATGTCACGCTCAAAGACTGCACCTACTGCTGTCAGAGCACAGCTTTCCGAGGCAACCGCATAACCGCCGTCAGGCAGCCTGCCGAAGCATAATGGTCTCATACCGAGGGGGTCTCGGGCAGCAATAAGCTTTGAGGGCGACATCAGCACCAGTGAGTATGCACCCTCGATAATGCCCATTGTGTTCATAAGAGCCTGCTCAATGGAGGGTGTAACAAGGCGCTGTTTGGTGATTATATAGGCGATAGTTTCCGTATCTGAGGTGGTGTGAAAAATAGCTCCCGAAAGTTCGAGCGTCTTTCTCAGCTCCGCCGCATTGGTAAGGTTGCCGTTATGTGCAAGGGCCATTCTGCCCTTCATGTGATTTACTACTATCGGCTGACAGTTGCGCCTGTCATTGCCGCCTGTTGTCGAGTAACGCACATGACCTACGGCCATATTGCCCTTTGGCATTGAAGCCAAGGTCTGAGTGTCAAACACCTCACCAACCAGTCCCAAATCTTTATGCGCCGAGATGACACCGTTATCGCAGACGGCAATGCCGCAACTCTCCTGCCCCCTGTGCTGAAGAGCATAAAGCCCATAATAAACACTCTCGGCAAGCGCCTCATTCTTCTCCGACCGGATACCGAAAACACCGCATTCCTCACGCAGACCACTCATACTTGATCCCTCTTTCAGAAAAAATAAAAAGACAATGACGCCTTGTACAGACATCATTGCCTTAAGCTTATTATACACCACTCGTTTGTAATTGTCAATAACATTTCAGCACTTGACAAAGAACAGCGTTCGTAGTATAATAAAAATATAGTAATGAGCAAGGGCGTTCATTCAGCTGTAAGGCTGAGTGCGCCCTTTTTTGTTTGGAGGTACCTTTATGAGCTACACAGCACAGGAAATAATGGATTATTGCAGAGAGGAAGAGGTGCAGTTTATCCGCCTTGCCTTCTGCGATGCTTACGGCACTCAGAAAAACATCTCTATCCGCCCTGCCGAGCTCAGGCGTGCCTTTGAACAGGGCATAGGCTTTGACGCTTCAGCCGTAAGGGGCTTTGCGAACGAGTCACGCTCTGACCTTCTGCTGTTCCCCGACCCGTCTACTCTGTCGGTGCTGCCATGGAGAGCCGAGAACGGAAGCGTTGTAAGAATGTTCTGCTCTATATGTAAGCCAAATGGCAGTATCTTCGAGTGCGACACGAGAAGCCTGCTCAAAAAAGCTGTCGATGAGGCAAAGGCAGAGGGTCTGGAGTTTTCATTCGGCTCGGAGCTTGAATTTTATCTCTTCAAGCGAGACATCAATGACGAGCCCACCACCGAGCCCTATGACAAGGCAGGCTATATGGACATCGCACCCGATGACAAGGGCGAGAACATCAGAAGGCAGATATGCCTGACGCTTGAACGCATGGGCATATCTACAGAGAGCTCTCACCACGAAGAAGGCCCGGGCCAGAACGAGATAGACTTCCACTATGCCGATGCACTGCGTGCCGCTGACGAGGCTATGGCATTCAGAAGCGTTGTAAAGGCGGTAGCTCACGAGAACGGTCTCTTTGCCGATTTCTCACCAAAGCCCCTTGCCGATAAGCCGGGCAACGGCTATCACATTAATCTGTCGGTGAAGAATGATGAGCACCATGTTAAGCTTCCTGCCGTTATTGCAGGAATACTTGAGCATATCAAAGGAATGACAGTGTTCCTTGACCCGACCGAGGAAAGCTACAGACGCTTTGGTATAAACAAAGCGCCTAAGTATATTTCGTGGTCAAGCGAGAACCGTTCTCAGCTTGTGCGTATTCCTGCCGCAGCAGGCGAATACAGACGTGCGGAGCTTCGCTCTCCCGACCCGACTGCTAATCCGTATCTTGCGTTCACTCTGCTTATCTATGCAGGACTTTACGGCTATAAAAACGGGCTCTATCTGCCGCCTGTTTCGGATATTGACCTTCTGTCGGCAGACAACGCTGTGGCCGAAGGCTATGAAAAGCTCCCTCAGTCGCTTTCAGAGGCGAAGCTCTGCGCAAGGGAGAATACATTTATCAAAGAGCATCTGCCGCAGCGTATCATTGACATATACTGCGGTTAAAGGAGGGCGCTTATGGAGCTGAAACAAAGGCATTACAGCGTTCTGACCGTATCGGCACAGCCTAAGTTCAATGAATCGCTGAGTGCCCTTATAACAGAGCGCCGACGATATGAGCCGGAGCTGGAAGAAAGTATCAGCGGTGCGAAAAGACGTCTGCTTGAACGAAATTTTGACTTTATAATCATAAACGCTCCCCTGCCCGACAATGACGGTGTGCATCTTGCGATAGAGCGCTCCTCAAAAAGCGGCTGTGCGGTACTGCTGCTGGTGGCAAGAGATTACTATGAGCGTGTGTTTGAAAAGGTCTGTCCCTACGGGGTGTATACGCTTGCAAAGCCCTCTCCGAGACAGCTTGTAACTCAGGCTTTTGACTGGCTTGAAAGCACAAGAGAGCGCCTTATGAGCCTGGAGAAAAGGTCTGCAACACTTGAGGATAAAATGCAGGAAATACGTCTCGTTAATAAAGCTAAATGGCTCATAATAGAAAAGGAGAGCATGAGCGAGGAAGACGCTCACCACCTGATTGAAAAGCTGGCAATGGATAAGTGTGTTCCAAAGCGCACCATAGCCGAGCAGATAATCAGGCACGGCGGAATTTGACAACTTCTACATACTTCCATATCCTGAAAAGCCGAAGCCCCCTAAGGAGCTTCGGCTTTTCCTATGCTCTGTCTATGACTGACATATAGCTTTATGTAAGGAATTATGTATCGACGGTATCCTGCAGGGCATCAAAGCCTTCCTCGCCTGTCCTTACCTTGATGACATTCTCAACATCATAGATAAAAATCTTTCCGTCACCGTAATGTCCTGTATAGAGAGCCTTCTTTGCTGTTTCGACTACACTTCTCACAGGTATCTTGCTGACAACTATATCAACCTGAACCTTCGGCATGAAGTTTATCTCAACAGGTACACCACGATAGTATTCGGGCTTGCTCTTCTGATTTCCGAAGCCCATAACGTGCGATACAGTCATACCTGTGATACCAAGCTTCGTCATGGAGTTTTTAAGCTTATCAAGCTTTGCCTCCTTGCAGATGATCTCTATCTTAGTAAGCTTTGGCACGCCATCGGGAGCAAGACTTTCAAGTCTCTTGACGGGTACTGCCTCAGCCTCGGGAGTGTCTCCGCTGACAACAGATGCATCGTTGTACTCTTCATAAGTAGTGTACTTGTGAACTGAGGGCATAAAATCGGGATAAGCACTCGGCAGACCATGCTCTGTAATATCAAGACCTAGTATCTCTTCCTCGGCTGTTGTGCGAAGGCCATTTGTCGCCTTGATAATAGCAAAGGTTATTATCATCATCACAGCGGCATAAGCTGCAACACTTCCGAAGCCTGCAAGCTGCAGTCCGAGCTGCTTGAAGCTGCCTGTGTAGAACAGTCCTTTCAGACCTGCGGGAGCATCAGGATTTGCAAGCAGACCAACTGCGACAGTTCCCCAGATACCGTTCGCCATGTGAACACCTACGGCACCTACAGGGTCATCAATGTGAAGCTTCAGGTCTATAAACTCAACTACCCATACTACAAGCAGTCCCGATACAAGACCAACAACTGCCGTACCTATCGCATCATAGGCATCCGTTCCTGCGGTAACACCTACAAGTCCTGCGAGCGATGCGTTCAGGCACATTGAAACATCGGGCTTGCCGTTTCTTATCCATGTGTAGATCATTGTGACAACTGTTGCAACAGAGGGCGCTATAGTTGTTGTAAGGAAGATAGATGCAAGCTCAGAAACTGTTGTTGCAGCTGCACCGTTAAAGCCGTACCAGCCGAGCCACAGAATAAAAACTCCGAGAGCGCCAAGCGTAATGGAATGACCCGGGATAGCGTTTACCTTGATGACCCTGCCGTTCTCGTCACGCTCATATTTGCCAAGACGAGGTCCTACGAAGATCGCACCGATAAGGGCAGCTATACCGCCGACCATGTGAATAGCACATGAGCCTGCATAGTCATGGAAGCCTATCTGCGAGAGCCAGCCGCCTCCCCAGATCCAGTGAGCTTCGATAGGGTAAACTATCAGGGAGATAACTCCCGAATAAATACAGTAGCTTGAAAACTTAGTTCTTCCAGCCATTGAGCCCGAAACGATAGTAGCTGTAGTCGCACAGAACACAAGGTTGAACACAAATGTCGATGCGCCCGTAAAGCTGCCGTCAGCAGGGCTTGCGATGAACTCCTTGAAGTTTGTGAACAGATCCATGTTCGGCAGACCTATCAGCCCGAAGAGGGTGTCCTCACCCATCATAAGGGTGTAGCCCAGAAGCGAGAACACGATAGTTCCGATACAGAAGTCCATAAGGTTTTTCATTATAATGTTTCCTGCATTCTTTGCACGTGTGAAGCCTGTCTCCACCATTGCAAAGCCTGCCTGCATCCAGAATACAAGTGCGGCTCCTATCAGAAACCAAAATTCAACTGTCATATAAATTCCTTCTTTCCTTGATTAGTTTTCGCTTTTAATGAGTGCCCCTCATGGCAACCGCCCCCTGTTCACGAAAAAAGCCCGCAGAGATTTTCTGCGGACATCATTGCTCAAAATGGATATAAAACAAAACAGACAGGGAAGCTTTACGGCTCCCTTGCCTGTTGTCTGCATTATACACTGTTTTGACTTGAATGTCAAGAGGTTTTTGCAAAATTTGCATTTTTATATTATCAAACTTGCAAAATTCGGGCTATTTTTAGTTAAAACTATCTAATTATGAATTTTCTGTATATCAAATCTTGCATGGCTATATTGTGTTTTTTTCTTTTGAGCTTCTTGCAGCACGAAAGCCGATAAATTTCCGACATTAACCCTCAAAATGACGTATATACGAGCTTTGTTAATATTTTATTCATTGACATTTCTACGCTCTTGTGCTAGATTTTTATCAGGCGATGGGGCTGTTCTACCAAAGGGTGGAACAGCCCTGTTTTTATGTTCGGAGGTGAGAGCGTGCAGTACAAGGTCCTGGTAGTTGACAATTCAAACTACGATCTGAGACACTACAGCAGTATGTCTGTATTTGAGGAATGCGGCTTTGAAATGTGCTCTCACACCTCCGAGCCGACAAAGGCTATCAGTGCCGCCGCTGATAATGAGTGCGACCTGATTCTGTGCATAAACAGACCATCGGCGGTGATAGCGGCGGAGCTTCTGAAAAGAACTTCTATGGCAGGCATACGTATTCCGACCCTTGTTATCAGTCAGGTAAATGCTTCAAATGATATGCGTGAGTGTTTTCTTCTCGGTGCTGTTGACTACCTGATCGAGCCTGTTATGGACGATGATATACGCTCGGCACTCATAAGGGCTCAGAAGGCTATCGGCAAAAAGATAATGGCCAAGGAATATGAGCGTGCTATGGGAAAGGCGCTATCTGCCATTCCCGCTGTGCCGAAAAATGAAAGCTTCACAGCTAAGCTCAGAGAGCTTCTTGAAAAAACTCAGGGCAGTGCCCTGACTGTTGAGGCTGCCGCCGACTACTTCAGCTTTAACCCCGACTATTTCGGACGCTATTTCAAGCAGCGTACAGGTATCCCGTTCAGTGAGTTCTACAAAAAGCTCACTATGGACTATGCAGGACAGCTGCTTGCATCGGGACACTACAAAGTTCACGAGGTCAGCGATATGCTGGGCTTCGCCTCACCCGACTATTTTACAAGGGTGTTCAAAAAGGTTACGGGAAAGCTTCCGTCAAGCCTTCGTCGGTAAGCTGCCGAAACGCCTTATGACACGCTTTGCAGCGTCAGCCTTAGGTATGCACTTATCCATTGAGAGCTTTTGCAGGTACTTGTGAGCCTGCTCCTCGCTCATTTCACAGTGCTCTATCAGCAGAGCCTTTGCCCGACTGATAAGCTCCTTTTCTCCGATATTTACAGACATCATCATAACCACTCCCCCGAATGACAATTATAGAAAATGCGCTCGCTTTTTGTCAATCGGGTAAAACGGCAAATGTCTGAAATTTAATGTATAAGATATGAAAATAAACGCAGCGCCGACATTGACCTTTCATACATTTTTGCGGTATGATTTTAATGTGAGCGCAAAGCATTACAGGAGGATAAAATTATGTCTTATGTTGATGAAATAATCGAACAGGTAATTGAAAAGAACCCTGCTGAGCCCGAGTTCCATCAGGCTGTCAGAGAGGTACTTGACTCTATCAGACCCGTAGTTAATGCAAATGAGGAAAAGTTCAGAAGAGATGCTCTTCTTGAAAGGCTCGTAAACCCGGAGAGACAGATAAAGTTCCGTGTTCCGTGGATCGACGATCAGGGCAACGCTCACGTTAATACAGGCTACAGAGTACAGTTCAACTCTGCTATCGGACCATACAAGGGCGGACTGAGACTGCACCCATCGGTAAACCTTGGTATCATCAAGTTCTTAGGCTTTGAGCAGATCTTCAAGAACAGCCTTACAGGACTTCCTATCGGCGGAGGCAAGGGCGGCTCTGACTTTGACCCCAAGGGCAAGAGCGACCGTGAAATCATGGCTTTCTGCCAGAGCTTTATGACCGAGCTTTGCAAATACATCGGTGCTGACACTGACGTTCCCGCAGGCGACATCGGAACAGGCGGACGTGAGATCGGCTATATGTTCGGTCAGTACAAGAGGATAAGAGGTCTTTTCGAGGGCACACTTACAGGAAAGGGACTTTCCTACGGCGGTTCACTCGCAAGAACCGAGGCTACAGGCTACGGTCTTCTTTACCTGACAGATGAGCTTCTCAGAAGCCATACATATTCTATGGAGGGCAAGACTGTTGTAGTATCGGGTGCAGGAAACGTTGCTATCTATGCAATTGAGAAAGCAGCACAGCTTGGTGCAAAGCCCGTTACCTGCTCGGATTCGACAGGCTGGGTATATGACCCCGACGGTATCGACGTTGCAGCTCTCAAGGAGATCAAAGAGGTCAAGAGAGCAAGACTTACAGAATACAAGAACTACAGACCAAACTCCGAGTACCATGAGGGCAGAGGTGTTTGGCAGATCAAGTGCGATATTGCACTCCCCTGCGCAACTCAGAATGAGCTTGACATTGAAGACGCTAAGCAGCTTGTTGCTAACGGTGTTATCGCAGTCTGCGAGGGTGCTAATATGCCTGCCACAGAGGAGGCTACAAAGTATCTTCAGGAGAACGGTGTGTTCTTTGTACCGGGCAAGGCTGCAAATGCAGGCGGTGTAGCTACATCTGCACTGGAGATGTCCCAGAACAGCGAGAGAAGAAGCTGGAGCTTCGAGGAGGTAGACGCAGCTCTCAAGAGCATTATGGAGAACCTCTACCACAATATCGACAACGCAGCCAAGAAGTACGGCTTCGAGGGCAACTACGTTGCAGGTGCTAACCTTGCAGGCTTTGAGAAGGTCCTTGACGCTATGAACGCTCAGGGCATAGTATAAGGAGAGCCTATGAAAGAGAACACCGATTTCGTATGCTTCATAGAAATAGATCACCCCGAGATGCTTCTGAATATCCCCGAAAGGGACAGAAGACTTGATACGATCAACTACTGTGAATACTGCGAGAATACAGAGACCTACGACTAAAAAATAACATAAAACATTGCAGTACCGTACCTGTCCAACCCCGGGGCGGTACTGCGGTGTTTATTATAGAGTAAGGGAGTAATGTGATGAAAACTATTCTGGTATGTAAGGAGAGCGACCCTCGGGAAACGAGAGTGGCGCTCGTGCCCGATGACGTAAAGCGCCTCACAGCTATGGGCTATGAAATAAGCGTTGTGCGCACGGCAGGAGAGAAAAGCGGCTTTTCCGACTCCGCCTATGAGAAGGCAGGAGCAAAGCTTGTTTCTTCAAACGAAGAGGGCTATAAGGGTAAGGAGATAGTACTTCGTATTATGAAGCCCGAGAATATCGAAGGCATTGAAAGCGGAACTTTGCACCTTAGCTACCTTGACCCGTTTAACGAAAAGGAACTTCTTAATAATATGGCAAAGGCAGGCATCAGGGCAGTCTCGCTCGAAATGATACCGAGGACCACCCTCGCTCAGAAGATGGACGTTCAGTCCTCGCAGACCTCACTCGCAGGCTATGTGGCTGTGGTGAACGCTGCGGCAAGGCTGCCGAAGATACTGCCGATGATGGTTACGCCCTCGGGTACTATCAACCCTGCAAGAGTGTTCATCATAGGTGTCGGAGTTGCAGGACTTCAGGCAATAGCAACAGCCAAAAGACTTGGCGCAAGGGTCGATGCATTCGATACCCGCCCCGTAGTTGAGGAGCAGGTAAAGAGCCTGGGCGCAAGCTTTGTGAAGATAGACCTCGGAGAGATGGGTCAAACAGACCAGGGCTATGCAAAGGAGCTCACTCCCGAGCAGGTTGCTAAACAGCAGGAGGCTCAGGCTAAGGTGTGTGAGCGCTCAAACATTGTTATCACGACTGCTAAGGTGTTCGGAAGAAAGGCTCCCGTCCTCATCAAAAAAGATGTGCTCGACCGCATGATGCCGGGCTCGGTGGTGGTTGATATGGCAGTATCCACAGGCGGAAACGTTGAGGGCTCAAAGCTGTTTGAAGACGTTGTTACCGACAACGGTGTTACTATCATGTCGGGTGATCTGCTTGAGCGTCAGGTGCCGTTTGATGCATCTAAGATGCTGTCGGGAAACTTCACGGCTTTCCTTACTCACTTCTATAATAAAGAGTCGAAGGAGCTTGAAATAAACCTTAATGACGAGATAATGAAGGGCTGTCTGCTTACACAGGACGGCAGTATAATACATGAAAGATTCAAGTGATCGGAGGAAAGTAATATGGCAACAGGAGAGATACTTCTGCTGGTTTTTGTATTCGTTATCGCAGGCTTTCTGGGAGTGGAGCTTATTTCAAAGGTTCCCTCGCAGCTGCACACTCCCCTTATGTCGGGAACGAATGCGATCTCGGGCATTACTATAGTAGGTGCGATCTCAGCTACTGCGGTGGCGCTTCATACTGACGGTATGGTGAGCAATATCTGCGGCTTTGCGGCTATTGTACTTGCTGCGATAAACGTTATAGGCGGCTATCTGGTAACAGACAGAATGCTCGGAATGTTCAAGAAAAAGGGGGATAAAAAGTGAGCTGGGAAAATATAAGCACCGTCCTGACAACTATACTTTATATGGTCTCGGCGGTGCTGTTTATCCGTGGAATAAAGCTGCTGGGCAAGGCTGACACAGCAAGAAAAGGAAACCTTATGTCCTCGGTCGGAATGCTTATCGCAGTTGTGACAGTGCTTTTGGAGAAAAAAGTCACAGATACTCTTACCGAGGGTCCTGCAAAGAACGCTTATATCTGGGCGATAGCAGCGATAGCTCTCGGCGGTGTTATAGGAGCTGTATGGGCTAAGAAGGTCGAGATGACAGGAATGCCGCAGCTTGTTGCACTCTTTAACGGCTTCGGAGGTCTGTCCTCACTGCTGGTGGCACTTACTCAGTATATGACTGACAAAAGCATAAACGTGTTCTCATCGGCAGCACTCGGGCTTACTATCGCTATCGGTGCGATAGCTTTTACAGGCTCGATAGTTGCATGGGGAAAGCTTTCGGGAAAAATGTTTAAGAAGAACATTTCTATCCCGGGAAAGAATGCTATAAATGCAATACTGGCGGTTATCGGTCTCGGCGGAGTTGTGCTTTACTCACTCTCTATCGCTGATATTGTTTCGGTAAAGGTCGGAGACATTGGCATTATCATTGTGACTGCTGCTTATCTGATACTTGGTCTTACAATGGTAGTTGCTATCGGAGGCGGAGATATGCCTGTTATAATCTCGCTGCTGAATGCTTTTTCGGGACTGGCAGCAGCGTTTGCAGGACTGTCTATTTCAAACTCGGTGCTTGTTGTTTCGGGCTGTCTGGTAGGAACATCGGGACTGATACTCACACTCATTATGTGCAAAGCTATGAACAGAAAGCTCACAGCACTCCTCTTCTCCTCGTTCGGAGCAAGCGCTAAGAAGGGTGCTCAGGGTGAAGCAAAAGAGCCGAAGTCAATGTCCGTTGAGGACGCTTATCTTATCCTTGAGGCGGCAAGCTCGGTAGTGTTTATCCCGGGTTACGGAATGGCAGTTGCACAGGCTCAGCATGCTGTAAAGGAGCTTTGTGACAAGCTAGAGGAAAACGGTGCTGAGGTAAGCTTCGCTATCCACCCCGTAGCAGGAAGAATGCCGGGACACATGAACGTACTTCTTGCCGAAGCTAACGTTCCTTACGAGCAGCTTAAAACTGCTGATGAGATGAACCCTCAGATGTCAAATACCGATGTTGCTATCGTTATCGGTGCGAACGATGTTGTAAACCCCTCGGCTATCGACGATGAGACCTCGCCCCTTTACGGAATGCCTATCATCAATGCCTTTGAGGCAAGAACTGTTTTCGTTCTTAAAAGAGGTAAAGGTACGGGCTTCTCGGGAGTGGAGAACCCTCTCTTTACCAATGACAATACTGTTATGATCTACGGCGACGCAAAGCAGACCGTATCCTCTATGGTAAGCGAGTTTGACGAAGGCTGATAAACATTCGATTTATATGAGCTATATTCCCCTTGTGGTATTTAGGCAACACCGCACAACCCGCGGCTAACGCATCTGATGCACATGGGTCGTGCGGTGTTGCCTTAAAAAGCCTATATACCGCTTAAATGCAGTATATAGGCTTTTTAATGCCGACAGTCTGTTGACAAAAAGAACTATACATGATAAAATT
>CAMMYU010000169.1:0-14186 GCA_946528545.1 uncultured Ruminococcus sp. | reverse complement strand
TATTTCAAGGTAAATTTGGGCGATATGACGGTAAATATGCAAGTAGATGGCATACAAAGGCGTATGCCGGTGGTTGTGCGGTGTTGCCTTTATGTTGCCTGTGAGGTGTAAAGCTCGTAGTATGCGCCCTTCTTTTCCATGAGTTCATCATGTGTGCCGCTTTCCAGAATACCCTTTTCATCAATGTACATTATCCTGTCGCAGTTGCGTATTGTGGAAAGCCTGTGCGCTATAATAAACGATGTTCTGCCTTTGAGAAGCTCTGCTATGCCCTGCTGCAGAAGTGCCTCGGTCTTGGCATCAATTGAGGAGGTAGCCTCATCAAGCACAAGTATCTTCGGGTCGCTGAGGAGCGTTCTTGCAAAGCTTATAAGCTGTTTCTCTCCGCCCGAGAGCTTTGAGCCACGCTCGTTTACCTCGGTATCATAGCCGTCCTCCATAAGGTTTATGAAGCGGTCAGCACAGACGGTCTTGGCAGCCTTTATGACCTCGCTGTCTGTAGCGTCAAGCTTGCTGTAGCGGATATTGTCCATAATAGTTCCGCTGAAAATAAAGCTGTCCTGAAGCATTATACCCATCTGGCTTCTGAGAGAGCTCAGAGTAACATCGGCAATGTTCTTTCCGTCCATTGTGATAGAGCCGTCAGTTAAATCGTAAAAGCGTGAGATAAGCGACACTATCGTTGACTTTCCTGCGCCCGTAGGTCCTACGAGTGCTATGCTCTCGCCGGGCTTTACATCGAAGCTTATATGCTCTATAACATTGTTGCCCTCCTCGTAAGCGAAGGTAACATCATTGAAGGATACCTGCCCCGAGATCTCACCGATAGGCTCTGCGCCCTCCTTGTCGGAGATAGTCACAGGCTCGTCAAGTGTCTCAAAGATACGCTCAAGATAAGCGATATTGTTGATAAAGCTGTTGATGATGTTCGATATGCTCATTATAGGCTGCCAGAAGCGTGATGCGTAGCCCGTCATAGCGGCGAGCGTGCCCAGCGACACGGTAGATGCATGCAGTACAAGCAGCCCCACTGCGAACATCGCAGCCCTTACCAGTGTGGAGATATTATCGGTGGTCGGCCACACAAGGTTTGAGAGCCTTACCGCCTTCATCCAGCTTTTGCGGTAGCTGTTGTTAAGCTTATCGTAAATGCCTGCGTTCTCTTCCTCACGGGTGAATACCTGAGTGATACGGGCGCCGACTATGTTCTCCTGCAAATATGCGTTCATATTGGAGCTCTTGTTTGAAACGTCCTGCCATGCCTTTCTCTGGTGCTTTTTGATAGCAAACATCAGCGCCATAAAGAGGGGTAGTCCCGAGAGAGCCACAAGCGTGAGCCTTACATCAACTATCAGCATGAAGATCAGAATGAAGATCATATTAAGTATCTCCATAATGAAGTTGATTATTCCGTTTGAAAGCATATCCGATACGGAGTTTACATAGTTGATGACACGGATAAGTATTTTTCCGTGAGGTCTGTCATCGTAGTAGGTGAAGGGGAGCTTCTGCAGGTGTGCAAAAAGGTCCTCTCTTATGTCGAAGATAATGTTCTGACCTACCACCGTCATAATGCGCCCTCTGATATTTCCGAGGAGCACGCTCAGCCCTGTGCAGAAAAGGAGCAGTACAGCTAAGAAGATAAGCTCGCCTATCCTGCCCTTCGGGATAGAAACGTCCAGTGCCCTCTGAGTTATCAGCGGTCCGATAAGACCTGCTATAGCCGCCAGTATGCTTATGAACAGCGAAAGTATCATCTTTGAGCGATAGCGCTTTATGTACTTGAAGGAGCGCTTTAAGTGACTGAAATCAAAGGGGGTTTCAAGCTGTTCGTCAACGTCGTATTTGTTCCTAGCCATTTGCGCTCACCTCACTTTCGGGAGCACAGTTTATTCCGCTTTGAAGCTCATAAATCTGCTTGTAGTAGCCCTCACGCTGTATAAGCTCATCATGAGTGCCTATGTCGGCAATGCTGCCGTTTTCAAGAATGATTATCTTATCTGCATTGCGTGAGGAGGATATCCTCTGTGCGATAACGATCTTGGTGCAAGGGAAGTCAAGCCTTTTGTCAAGGCTGTTCTGAATGAAGCTCTCTGTCTCCATATCGACAGCGGAGGTCGTATCGTCAAGAATGAGTACAGCAGGCCTTACAGCCAGCGCACGAGCCAGAGAGATACGCTGTTTCTGTCCGCCCGAGAGACCTACTCCACGTTCGCCGACTATAGTTTCGTATTTCATAGGAAGCTTTTCAATAAACTCTGATGCTGCCGCAAGCTCAGCGCAGTGCTTTACATACTCCTCTTCAAGGTCGCTGTCACCGAAGGCAATGTTTGAGTCTATCGTATCGGAATACAGAAGCACGTCCTGAGTGGCTATGCTTATATTCTGCCTGAGGGTTTTAAGCTTATGCTCCCTGACGTCCTTTCCGTCAACGAGCACCTGCCCCTCACTGCATTCATAGAACCTCGGGATAAGGTTGATAAGTGAGGTCTTTCCGCTGCCTGTAGAGCCCATGATAACAACGTGCTCGCCTGCATTTATCCTGAAGTTCAGATTTTTAAGTATGGGCTTGCCCTTGATAGAATAGGAAACGTTTCTGAACTCGATCTCGCCCTTCAGACGGTCCTTGTCCTCGACTGCGTCGCTGCGGTCAACTATTTTCGGAGCTTCGTAGTATATTTCGATTATCTTTCCTGCCGATGCCATAAAGCGGAAGAAGTCATTTACGTAGTTTCCCATATTTCTCATAGGGTTGCTGACTGCCCACAGCAGTCCCGAGATAGCTACATACTGACCCATAGTGAGGTGCTGCTTTATCATAAAGATACCGCCGCAGAGAAGCAGCACTACAGCAAGCGAGCCTGCTGCAAGGTCTATCATCGGCTGGAATTTCAGCCAGACCTTTGCAGCGCTGACATTAGCTGCCCTGTATGCTTCGTCACGCTCACGGAACTTGTCCATTTCAAACTGCTCTCTTGCGAAGGCTTTAACAACTCTGTTTCCCGAGATATTCTCCTGCGCCGCAGTATTAAGGTCGGACGATGCCTCTCTTACCTTTCTGTAGGCAGGTCCTGCCTTCTTTGAGAAGCGCCTTGTTATCACGAAGATAGCAGGCGTCATAGCCATAATGCAGAGGGCAGTTCTCCAGTCGATAGTGAAAAAGTACACCATAGAAGCTGTAAACAGCGCTATCGACTCCACGCAGCCCTTTATTACCCACGATACCATGTGCCTTACCATATCAAGGTCGCCCGTAAGACGTGTCATCAGGTCGCCTGTGCGGTAGCGGTCATAGAAGTCCATATCCTGATTTTCAATCTTGCGGAAGAGGTGAGTTCTCACCCTGTAGATCATGCCCTGAGAGCTTGTCTCGTAGTACATATTGCAGGCATACTGCAGGACAGTCCTCAGCAGTGTAAAGCCCACCATACCAATGAGCAGCCACCAGAGAAGCCCTTTCTGATTTTTCAGGTTTTCCGCCGCATTATCGTTTGAAATAAACGTGTCGATTATCCTCGACTGAAAATACGGCGAGGTTATATACATAGCATTGCAGGCAATGGAGAGAAACAGCGCTGCAATATAAGCCGCCCTGCTGCCCTTCATATTTTTCCATAGCCATCTTAGCTGAAACATAGTATCACCCCGATACAAATTCTTTTCTTACTCGGCATATTATAGCACTAATTTCCGGTAAATTAAATAGAAAAAGCTATAATTTATTTAACATATCCTCTAAAGCATAGAATACTTTGAACGCGGAGAAAGATAGTGCAGGATTTGATGTTTATCACAGCATAAGCCCCCTGCTTTTGGGGCAGAGGGCTCGGCTCAGCTGTTATCGTCTTCTTTTTTATAGCGAAGTCCTTGCGGACACAGGCTCTTATGCGGACAGAAATTGCAGAAATCAGATTCATTGTTGGTGTCTTTATTGTCTTTATTGATAGTATACAGAACATTATCTTTGTCATTCAGAGGGTACACCTGGCTGTCTTCCCATTTAAGGTTTCTGGCTTTGGAGGAAATCACATAGCTGTCTACAGGATATACCAACAGGCTGTTTTGAATGTCGTTTTTACTGTGATAATCTTCCTGTTTTTTATATATTTTTTTGATCTGATCATAGGCATCGTTTATAATCCGGTTTTTCTCAGAATCACTCAGGAAGGTGAGCTGATCTAAATCTGCAAATGAATTATTCAATGCTGTATCAATATCATTGTTTTTGTTTTTGATTGTCTCGCCGATAATCACAGCACTGATATACTGAACAATATTAAAGCGATTGTAGTAATATGTATCATCGTTCAGCAGTCTGTCGAAAACATAGCGGAAGCTGCACGGCTCAATAACGATGTCTGTTTGGTCGGGAGACAGCGCGTCAATATTATTCGCATTGTACGGTTCAAGCCCCCATGAGTTATTTTTATTCCACCTGTCCTCCTCCTCCTTAGTGAACTCCTCCTTACGGTGGGATTCAGCGGTCATACCGAGAAGCTCAAACACATGGTAGGGCTTCATAAGCTCTCCGTCGATGTTCTCAACGTAGCTGAGCTTTACCGCACATTCGCTGAAAAGTATTCCGTACACAAGAGCATATTTCGAGAAATTGCACTGCTCCTTCTTTGACCTTGTGAACTTCTGCAGTCTGAGCCTGTCCTCATATTTAATACCGTTTTCCTCAAGTCCTTCAAAAAACTGCACAGTCAGAGGCCTTGGGAGAAGCTCATCAGAGACACGGCAGAGCTCCTTATCGGAAAGGAAGCAGAAGTGGTTTACTCTGTTTTCAACAGAAGGCCTTACAAGAATATCTCCGTCGATCTGAACCATATCGTGAACTATCCACCTTGCAGAGTCCTGCTCTTCATCGGCGACCTTTTTAAGATACTGCTTGATCATTTCTTTAAGCTGGCTGTTAGTGTCGTTCATGTTATCGTTTGTATCATCCTTGTCGAGCTGATCACGAAAGACACCCAGAATGTTTCTTATTCTCGGCTCCTGCGATTCGTCGCCGTTTTCCCAGGCTTTAAGGATTCTGTTAATTGCGGCCTTGAGCCTTTTGTTAATTCCGAAGTTGTCATAGGGTCTGATCAATATTTCGGCATAACGGTTTATCATTATAAGTGTCAGCATTACTTTTTTGATTTCTGGGATACTTAGCTTATTGACACTTAACTGACTGAAATTATTTATCGTCAGGTTATTGGCATCGTGATTCTTTAATTCATCTAAAGCGGCTTCTCGTTCATCAATAGTACGTTTTATATCAAAAACAGCTTCAATTTTTTTGCGGTCAAAGTCTATCATATCGGCAAGAATGCTTACAGCCTCTTTTATATCCTCGGCATTTTCGATATAAGGCTGCAGGATATTGAAGTTTGTAATAAGCGAGTTGTTCTTTTCAACCGATTCCGAATAGCCTCTTATGCAGTCCTCAATGGGGCCGAAGTCGCCCTTTATATCAAGGCAGTTTTTTTCATTGTTCCACTTGTTTGAGGCGGCATACAGCATTCTTCCGACAGGGTAGTCAATCAGTCTTGTATAGCCGAACTGCTTCGGGTGGTAGGCTCTGAGAATGTCATTTGCTCTTCTCGATGTGGAGTAGGGCATTTCTTCCATATATGACAGGGTTTTGTTGTAATTGTTTTTGTTACGTTTTAGTGCCTGTCTGAACTCTCTGTCAATATCATTGGCAAAGTCAATGACATTAGCGTACTTCTTGAACTCATACGTTATACCGAAGGTATTGAACTTTATTCCCTCCGAGGCTTTTCCGATAGCAAGAGCAAGCTTCAGGTTTTTCTTATTGAATTCTTGCTTTTTCGCCCGAATTTCTTCCTCATTTTTATTATTAGGTATAAAGCATTGCTCTTTCTGAACTGTAAGCTCCTCATGGCTGAAATCAAACTCGGGCTTGTCTGAGAAGAGCTTATAGATATTCCTCCAGCACTGATAGAAGGACTGAAGCTCAGGCTCTCTTCTGAAATTATGTATCATATAGATCTGATAGCCTGCTGCCCTGAGGTCATCAATCGCAGCCAGCAGTGCGGGCGGAAACTGAAAGATTCCGTCAAAAAGTATTATTTTCTTTTCTGCCTCTTCTGAAACAAGTTCCTTCTGAGAATTTTCCACTAGCGTATCTACATCATTATCATGCTGATGCTTGCGCCTGATTGTATTATCCAGAACGTCTCTGAGAGCGTCATCAACGGCAGAGGAATCATTTTTGAGCTTATCTTTCAGCCTTTCAAACTTAAAGAGCTCGTTATCTTTGACCTTATTATAAATATACACAACAAACTTCTGCTCTTCGCTCATTCTGCTGTAGTTTATACTGTCATCGAAGCTGATACCGAGCTCGCAAAAAAGCCTCAGTGAGCTGACAATATCGAAAGCATTATAATCCTCGGCATCAAGGAACTTTTTATCAACAGTCAGCGATTCATTATCGGTCAATGTGAGCTTGAGCTTTGTGTCGGGCAGCTTCTCTCTGATAGCTGCGATCTCTTGGCCTACAAGACCGATCTGACGCAGAAGCCTGCTCAGGGATACGCCTGTATTATTCTCTTTAACCTTTGTATCTGTCCATTCGGGATAGAATGAGTTGATAAGATTCTTGACTGTTATCAGGGGCTCATAATCTATATTCTCTTCCTTATACAGCCCGATTGAATTGAAGCCCTGAATCATTTCCTGCGAAGGGCAGACGTGTATGCAGTTCTCGTATAGCCCGTGTTGTATAAGGAACTCTTTTATACGCCTTGGGTTAGCGTAGGTTTTTACGATAATATTATTCATTGTGCTTTCCCTTCATTATAAATAATCTACCAGTCTGTTATGTATTGGTGTTTTAGTAGTATTATCAGTATATTCCGAGTAATAAACTCTAAGGTTTTCCTCAGCTCTGGTCAGAGCTACATAGAAGATATTCTCATTTTCAATGTTAGCCCTGTTATTGTTAAAATCAGAATTATTATCCTTACCGAATGTAAAGCTGAAACTAAAAAGAACTTTTCCCGGTTCATTGTTGTCATTATCAGGATTGATTTTAGTCAGCTTAATCTTACCGCTGACCTCCGTTATCATATTAGCATCGACATTAACATCTGTGTATGCATAGGAAGACTTATCACCTTCAAGAAACAGAAGAACAAATACATTTTTGAACTGCATTCCTTTTGCCTTATGTACAGTCATGCAGGTGATATCATTATTGCTGTTTTCTGTATCGGGAATATTATCCAAAGGCTGGCTTGTCTGAACCTTCAGCTTGATTGACTCGTAGAGATTATCAAGTGTAAGCTGAGTATCCTTAAACTCACTTGCGATAGAATCCAGCAGAATATTAAAGTCATTCTTGTAGCCCTCGGGGTCGGCAGTAATTCTGAATGGCTCGCAGATCATATAGAGGTTGTATATTAATTTCAGAACAGAAACAGCCTCTCCCTGATTGCTTACCTGTGTGCAGATCTCTTTCCAGTAATCATCAGCCTTGCTATCCGAGAGCTCTTCCCAGTATTTCGCTGACGAATTGCGTTCTATCATGTGTTTTATGCATTCGTTTATTGTTTGTTTAAGCTTTTCTGCTTTGTCCCCTGTTCCTGCATAGTTCGGATAGAAGGCATTATAATTATCCGAGTAATAGCGGCGTTCATCTTCTGTAACATTGCTCTGCAGACCTGTGTTTTGCACGGAGAAAAGAGGAGTATTATTATTCTTCGCTATTCCGACTCTCATATAATTTGAATAAAGCAGCAAATAAAGGTACTCCGACTGATCGGGGTGAGTGAGTGCAGAAAGCAGGAAGTAAAGATCAATTGCGGCAGTGTGGTTATAGAAGTCATCGCTTTTGTTTTTTGCAGCTTTTATAGTAAGCCCTGCAGCTTCGGCAGCCTTGATAACATCATCAACCTGATTATTTGTCCTTACAAGAATGGCTGTGTCCTTGCAAAGAGCTTTATCCCCGTTAAGATCGCTGATAAGATCGCGGATGAGAGCATTGATAACTTCTTCTTTATTTTTTTCTTTATACTTATACTTTTTTATATAACTTGAGGTGATATTATTGGCGGATTGAAGCTTGCAGTCTTTGTAAATCGAATCATTTAGGGAGTTATAAACATTATCGGTATAGGCATTAAAAATATCAATAAGATCTTTTACTGAACGGTAATTAAGACTGAGTTTATGTTCGCGCCATCTTTTAGGAACGGTGTTTTTAATTCTTGTAAATGAATTTCCGTTTGCACCCCTGAACTGGTAAATGGACTGCTTCAGGTCGCCTACTATAAACAGTCTTGCGGTTTCGAGCTTGTTTATCAGTGCGGCAAAGCCGTCAACCTGATAGATGTCAGTATCCTGAAACTCATCAATGAACAGATACTTAAAGCCGAATAAAGCAGGTGAAAAGCTCGGAGAATTCACACATTTCCTGAATGCATCTGCATATTCGTCCAGAAGCACACCGTTGTTTTCTCTTACCTGCCTACGGTACTCGTTATATGAATCCCTCAGCACAAGGAAAAGGTAGTCATGCAGCCATTCATCAATATTGGCAGGATTCTTGTCTGCGTCAATAGTTCTTGTATCGGCACTTATATCAGCACCGCTTTCCATGACCTTCTGACCGATACCTGCTATTGCATCAATTACACTGCTCTTGTAATAGCCCTTCCATACATAAGGGGCGTGCTTGTCGATCTCCTCTGAGAGGATTTTCTTATACCTGTACAAACTTTTATTTACATTATAGTCAGAGCCCACTCCGAGTGCTGTCGAGGTGTTCTGAATGATCTTCTTGATAAAGCTGTGGATAGTACCGATGTGCATATTCTCGGTGTCCTCGCTGTACCTGAGGAAGCGTCGGTCACGGGTGAGAAGATACTGGCTGTGGAACATCTTTTTAAGACGGGAACGCATTTCATCGGCGGCTTCATTTGTAAAGGTAATGAGCACTATGTCCTCAGACGGGCGCTTTACGCCTGAGTCTGAATCCTCATAGCACAAATACATTATCCTTGAAGCCATAGTCTGTGTTTTGCCTGTTCCCGCACCTGCGGTTACAGCAATATTCACATCGGCCTGCTCATGCTCAACAAGATACTGCTCTAAGTTGAAGATACCGTCCTCGGGATTTTCGATCTGTTTATCTTTGATAGTATTGTCTATTAAATCCTTGATGCTTGCGTTTATGTCCTCGTCGCTTGCATTTACGACTTTTGCATTTACGACTTTGAATTCTCCGGTATTAACACCCTCAGGCAGAACATAAGCTTCAAACCTGAAAACAGAGATATAGTTTTTATTGAAGGCCTCATTACCGACTTCACCGTGCTTCAGATAAGCACCGTCGGGGGCAATGCCAAGCTCTTCCATTCTTTTTTGGAGAAGCAGCTTAATGCTTTTAATATCATCCTCACTCCGAACAAAGTGAATCTGCTTTATTCCGCGGCACCACGCATTTATAACAGCATTAATATCATCATAGCTGAGAGGCTTATCCCAGATATGAAGATGCGAATAATCACCCTCAGCGGCACTGAGGTTGTCGTATCCGGGCTCTAAAATTCTGCGGCAGTTTTCATACTGTGTGCCTGTGAGGTCTGCCTTATCAAACAGACGCTTCAGCCTGTCAGCGAGCTTGGGGTCTGCAAGGTCTTCCTTAAAAAGCGGCATAACACCATTCTCATAGCAGTGCTGATAAAGATTGTAATCTGTACTGTTCGGCTTTGCCATTTTGTGCTCTTTACCTATATTCGGGAATGCGCATACACACCTGATATGATCGTCTATATCTTTATCGGTGAAAAACACATTATCTTTAAGGATTTCGGAGAGGACTTTTTTATATCTTTCGGTCTGCTTTGCGGGATTGCCATGCTGTCCTCCGCAGTGAAATTTATTTTTATTATATGTTATTTTTCCGCCCCAGCCCTTGACTTCAAAAATTATAAAGCCGTAACCCTTAACGAGCATAAGGAAATCACATACATCCGAGTCATCATTGGAAAACTCGGGATAGTACACAAATTCCGAAGAGGGGAGCCCGGCAAAGCTTTTGATTACTTTATCTTCTCCGTCATTCGGCTTAAAATCGTCTTTCTTCTTTTCTATGCTTTTTATGCAGTCTTTTACTGTAAGATTAGATTTTCCTTTGGAATTGACTTTGTTCAAAAGATTATCAAGCAGATTTTTCAGAACGCCTTTAAAACCGAGTTTATCAGAATTCTCTTTGAATTTATCAAAATCCTCTTTGAAATAATAATAGTCTGTAAGCTTATTGATCGGATTGATAAGATTTGCGTCACTGGACATATTCGGGAAAAATACAGCCGAGGTGATGAATGGCTTATTTCCTTTAAGATTGTGCAGCCATGTGTTTCTTCTTGCGGAACAGATTCTTGCAGCATTGAAATCGTCGCTTGCTGTTACAGCACCCTCTGTACGTCCCGATACGAGAATATTCACAATCATAGCTGCATGGTCGGGGTCAGAGGTTTCGGTTACAAACAGGGTGTGAAAAGGCTCTATATAGCGGTATTCTGCTATTTTGTATTTATTGTTTTTATAAGAGCAGTTGACGAGATTTTTGAAATCATCTATGCTTTCTATAATCTGTGTTCCGAGCTCGGTTATAGTTTTAATTAATTTTGCCACGATATTATCCTCCCTGTAATCATATTAAACATTTAAATTCAATTAAACATTTAAATTATACCAAATGTCAAAAATTGTGTCAATAGATAATGTCGAAAATATCAGAAAATAATCCCCTGCTCATATAAGCAGGGGATTCGGAAAATACGTATTTCAGTCTTATACCATAAGTCCGCAGACCAGATTTGCAAACTCCACAGGGTCTTCAACGGACATTCCCTCAATAAGGAGCGCCTGCGAGTAAAGCAGCTTCGTATAATCGGTAAGCTTGTCCTTGTCGCTTGCGAAAAGGTCTTTGAGCTTTGCAAAGATCGGGTGATCGGGGTTTATCTCCAGTGCCTTTTCAGCCTTGACCTTGTTGCCCTCGTTCTGCGGCATAGCGTTCAGAACCTTTTCCATCTCAATTGTGATAGCGCCGTCAGAGGACAGGCATACAGGGTGTGATTTCAGCTTGCTTGACAGACGTACTGTCTTTACCTTGCCGTCAAGAGCCTTCTGCATAAACTCGAACATATCCTTGTTTTCTTCATCGAGCTTCTTTGCGGCTTCCTTCTCTTCCTCGGTGTCAAGGTCAAGGTCGGCATCGCTTATTGACTTGAATGCCTTGCCGTCATAGTTCATCATTACCTTAACGGCGAACTCATCAACATCGGCTGTGAGGTAGAGCACCTCAAGTCCTTTGTCCTTGAACTTCTCTATCTGAGGAAGCTTCTCTATCCTCTCGGCGCTTTCGCCGCAGGCATAGTAGATATCCTTCTGGTCTTCCTTCATTCTTGAAACGTATTCGGCGAGGGTTACGTTCTTGCCCTCAAATGAGGATTTGAACATAAGCAGGTCTTTAAGTGTTTCGTTAGCAGCGCCGTAGGACTGGTAGATACCGAACTTGAACTGCAGCCCGAACACATCATAGAACTTCTCATACTTCTCACGGTCATTCTTGAGCATTTTTGTAAGCTCGTTCTTGATAGACTTCTCTAAGTTCTTAGCGATGATCTTGAGCTGTCTGTCATGCTGTAAAAGCTCACGGGAGATGTTCAGCGACAGGTCCTCTGAGTCAACTACACCCTTTACAAAGCTGAACCAGTCGGGGAGAAGGTCGGCGCACTTCTCCATTATCATAACTCCGCTTGAGTAAAGCTGCAGACCCTTCTCGTAATCCTTGGAGTAGTAGTCGAATGGCGCTCTCGCAGGAATGTAGAGCAGAGCGTCGTATGTGGCAACGCCCTCGTTCTTTGAGTGGATATGTGTAATAGGGGGCTCATAGTCCATGAACTTCTCCATGTAGAAGTTGTTGTAATCCTCATCTGTGAGCTCGTTTTTGTTCTTCTTCCATACAGGGGTCATGCTGTTGAGGGTTTCAACCTCATGAGTTACGGTAGGCTCCTTGTCAGCGTCCTCGTAATGGGTCTTTTCTACCTCCATTCTGATAGGAAAGCGGATATAATCGGAGTACTTCTTTACAAGCGACTGAAGCTGATACTGGTCAAGGTACTCAGAGTACTTGTCATCATCGGTATCGTCCTTCATTGTAAGGGTGATAGTTGTGCCGACACCGTCCGGCTTTTCGGTCTCCTCGATAGTGTAGCCGTCAACACCGTTTGACTGCCACTTGTAAGCCTTGTCCGAGCCGTAAGCCTTGGTTATAACCGTGACCTCCTTAGCTACCATAAAGGTAGAGTAGAAGCCTACACCGAACTGACCTATAATATCAACATCATCGCCGAGCTCATTATCCTTCTTGAAAGCAAACGAACCCGAGTTTGCAATCGTTCCGAGGTTGTTTTCAAGCTCGTCCTCGGTCATGCCTATACCGTTATCCGAAATGGTGAGAGTTCTTTTCTCCTTATCGGCTTCAAGCTTTATCTCAAAATCCGACTTGTTCATACCAACCGATGTATCGGTCAGGGACTTGAAATACAGCTTGTCAATTGCATCGCTTGCATTGGAGATGATCTCTCTGAGGAAGATCTCCTTATGTGTGTAGATCGAATTGATCATCATATCAAGCAGTCTTTTTGATTCCGCTTTGAATTCCTTTGTTTCGGGCATTTTAATCAACCTTTCCTTTATATATAGTATATTATTGAAAACAACGTTTTAGCACTCTGGTTCTTTGAGTGCTAAATATATTATAACTCATAGAATTTGAAATGCAATAGGCATAACAAATTGTTTACCTTTAGTTCACAATTTTGCTCAACTTGCGACTGTTCTGCCTTGCAATTATCACATAAGGTATGTTATACTAGATAAGTCATCAAAAGGAGAGGGTGAGAACATGAACCTGTCGGTAAGACCTCTGACACCTGAGCAGAAGGAAGAAAAAAACAATATTGCACTTGACTGCTACAAGCTGGGCTTTCTGCTTTTGCTGTATCAGCTTCTTACTTATGGACTGAGGTATGTGTTCTACCTTGCGGCATATTGGGTCTGTGAGGGCGGCTTTACTCTGAATGTGAATACAGCGATAAATTATCTTGCGAACAATCAGGATATCGTTCAGTCAACGGCTTTTAAAATGTCGGGAAATATCAGTATAACCTGCGTAAGTCTGGCAATAATAATGGTGGGTATGCACGCTATGTTCAGAGGACAGCTCGGAAGCTGGCTGAAGCCCGACAGGAAGAAAGTATCCGCAGGAGTTCTATGGTCAACACCTGATCATGTGGTAAATCTTCTTGCTACTATGCTTGTAAACTATCTGGTGATAATCCTCGGAAACAGCGGTATAAGCGTTCCCGATGCGGACTTTACAATAAAACAGCCCTCGGCGGCAGCGATAATTTTACAGGCTGCATATACGATTCTTGCAGCGCCTCTGATAGAGGAAATACTCTACCGAGGAATGATACTGAGCGTTCTCTCAAAGTACGGGAAGAGCCCTGCGATACTGCTTTCGGCGCTTTGCTTCGGATTGATGCACGGGAATATTCCGCAGGCGGCAGGAGCGTTTATTTCGGGACTTCTCTATGCGATAGTCGCAGTTGAAAGCGGCTCGATAGTGCCTTCTATAATCATGCACTCGTTCAACAATCTCATGGCAGAGCTGACCGATCTTACTGCCGCAATGGGGATAGACAATAACGGCACTATTGTCACCTGTATAATAGTTGTGGTCGGATTTATAGGGCTGCTGGTGGGCTTTTTGAATATTGAGAAGCTGAAATTCAAGGAAGAAGCGCACAGCCTGTCGGTAAAGCAGGTGCGCCAGACCGTTTTCTCAAATCTTATGATAATAATCTGTCTGCTGTGGTACTCGTACAGCATTATTTCGGGACTTATCGGGGCTAACAGCTGAGATTTCCGGGGATTTTTTTGAGGCTAACAAACAGTTTTCAAAGCGTTAAGAAAAAAATTGAATTTTTTTCAAAAAAAGGCTTGACAAATGGAAACTGTTGTGATATAATAGACAAGCTGACCCGATAGAGGGCAGCAAAAAAACCTGCATCTTGAAAACCGAACAATAACGAAAGAAAACCCTTTAGTTAAGACCTTTGAGTGAAAGAGACTTAAAGGAAGTCTTGGGTACC
>CAMMYU010000168.1:0-34016 GCA_946528545.1 uncultured Ruminococcus sp. | reverse complement strand
CAGATGCGCCGTCCAGATTTTCGTCAGATTGCCTAAATTCGACGCAGGCTTGCTGACGCAAGTCAAGGAGAATTTGGGTGATATGACGGATAAGCGGGTCGTCAAGCAGGCTTGACACGGCAGATGATGTGCAGAGGCGTTAGCCGCGGGTCGTGCGGTGTTGCCTATCAAAAAAACGCTTCTGTGATTTCCTCACAGAAGCGTTGACAGCTCTTATTCACTGAAGCAAAAAGCTTATCGGCCGTACACTTTCTATCACAACCTTTGAGCTGTATTCACCGTCAGGCTCGGAAACATCAGCATAGGCAACTGCCCTGCCTGACAAATCCCTTCCGACATCGGTGATCCTGTACTCCGCATCACCTATCCTCAAAGTCATGCCTGCCTGTATGCTGTCAGCATTATTGCCTGTAATATATGCCGCCGCACGGGAGTCCTTAACTATAACGTCTGCATCTGCAAGCGTTTCAAACCTTCCGACCGATGCCCACACAAAAAAGCCTGCCAGAATTGCTATTACCGTACCCAGCAGTATCCATACCACAGGAGTGGTTACCTTGAAAGCATCGTTTAACTGTTCCGGCGATGATATTCTGTCCGGCAATTTGCTCCTGAATATCTGAGATTTTTCTGCCATTTGCTATCCCCTACTCAATATTTTTCCTGATCGTAAGAATGTTCTGTCCGTCTTTGTACTCATAGCTTACATCGTCCATAGTTTTCTTAACCATGAAGATACCCAGCCCGCCCTTTTTGCGCTCTCTAAGCGGAATATTAAGGTTCGGGTCAGGCTTTGCAAGCGGATCATAGGGCTGACCGTTGTCGATAAAGCATAGCTTAACCGTAAGAGGTTCATCAATAATTTCAACACGGATAAAAGTCCTGCCGACCTCAGGATCGTAGGCATAGCTTGAGATATTTACAAAAATCTCCTCAACAGCTATATAAAGCTGAGATCTTATTTTATCACTGCATTCAGTATTCCTGATATTATCTTCTACAAACTCCAGCACCTGAGGCAGATTTTCACGGACTGCCATAATATCCAGTTCGTTCATATCTTTCTCCTATTCTAAAGTAAGGTCCTCTATAAAACCTGTCAGTTCAAACACATCTCTAACATCGGGCTTGACATTTCTTACTACCATTTCGCCCTGCTCCTCCATTATCTGCATAGCTGTAAGAAGAGCTCTCAGACCTGCACTGGATATGTAGTCAAGCTTTTCAAAGTCAAATACGAGCTTAGCTACACCGTCAAGCTCAGTTTCGAGCTTCTTTTCAAGCTCGGGAGCTGTCAGCGTATCAAGTCTGCCGTCAAGTGCGATTGTCAGTTCATTCTCATTTCCGGTTATGTTGATAGTCATAATTTTACCTCCGTTTATATAATCGTAATAGTACACAAAATTTATAATTGCATTATACCATTATTTTATACAAATGTCAACATAAAAAAGCCGAACGGCACATATCCGTTCGGCTCAGGATTATTACTGATCTTTCTTCATTGTCTTTACAAGAACTGCCTTCTGTGCGTGGAGGCGGTTTTCTGCTTCCTCGAAGATCTCATTTGCATGAGCTTCAAATACCTTCTCGGTGATCTCCTCCTCACGGTGAGCAGGCAGGCAGTGCTGAACCATTGCATCGGGCTTTGCGGCTGACATTATCTCGTCATTTATCTGATAGCCTGCAAAGGCAATCTTGCGCTTTTCGGTCTCGGCCTCCTCGCCCATTGAAGTCCAAACGTCTGTGAAGAGAACATCTGCGTCCTTAGCGGCTTCAATCGGAACGTTTGTCATTGTGAACTTTCCGCCGAACTGCTTTGTGAAGTCAAGCACCTGAGGGTCGGGCTGATAGTCATCGGGGCAGGCAATGCTTACGTCCATGCCGACTTTAAGTCCGCCCACGATAAGGGAATTCGCCATGTTGTTGCCGTCGCCGATGTAGCACATTTTCAGACCGTTGAAGGTGCCCTTGAACTCACGGATAGTCATAAGGTCTGCAAGCACCTGACAAGGGTGGCAGAAATCTGTCAGACCGTTGATTATCGGGATAGAGCCGTACTCAGCGAGGTCTTCGACCTCCTTCTGCTCAAAGGTACGGATCATAATTCCGTCAAGGTAACGGGAGAGAACTCGTGCTGTGTCCTGAACAGGCTCTCCCCTGCCGATCTGAAGGTCACGGTTAGAAAGGAACAGTGCCTGACCGCCAAGCTGATACATTCCTGTCTCAAAGCTTACACGGGTACGGGTAGAGGATTTCTGGAATATCATTCCGAGGGTCTGACCCTTTAAGATGTGGTGTGTTATGCCGTTTTTGTTCTCATATTTGAGCTGGTCGGCAAGGTTAAGTATCTCCATAATCTCGTCAGTTGACAGATCGAGCATTTTAAGTAAGTGTTTCATCGTTGTCCTCCATTATTCTGATAATACTTTTTCAAGGATAGCAAGACCCTTATCGATCTCTTCATAGGTTATTGTGAGAGGCGGCAGGAACCTTAGCTTTTCCTTGGCTGTAAGTGCGAGCAGGCCGTTGTCAAGGCAGGCCTTGCAAACATCTGCTGCCTTTTTGTTCTTGAAGAGAACTCCGAGCATAAGGCCTGTTCCGGTTACATTCTCGACCTCATCGAGAGCCATTAGCTTCTGATAGAGGTAATAGCCCTTTTGGCAGACCTCATCAAGGAAGCCCTCGGATAGAACTGTATCAAGAACTGCGTTACCTCCTGCACAGGCAAGTGGGTTTCCGCCGAAGGTTGAGCCGTGAGTTCCCTTTGTGAGTACACCGCTTGTTTTCTCATTCATAAGGCAGGCACCTATCGGCACTCCGCCTGCAAGGCCCTTAGCGAGTGTAGTGATGTCAGGCTTTACCCCGAAAAGCTGCGAGGTAAGCAGTGCGCCTGTTCTGCCGACACCTGTCTGCACCTCATCGGCTACAGTGAGGATATCACGCTTTGCGCACTCCTCAAAGATAGCGTTAATGTACTCCTTATCGAGAGAGATTACTCCGCCCTCGCCCTGAACGAACTCAAACATTACTGCGCAGACCTTGCCGTCATTCTCATCGAGCACCCTTTTCAGGTCGTCGATGTCATTTGCCTTTGCATTCACAAAGCCCTCAACAAAGGGAAAGAAGTAATTGTGGAAGATCTCCTGACCTGTTGCGGAAAGGGTAGCTATAGTTCTTCCGTGGAAGCTGTTCACAAGGGTAACTATGATGTTTCGCTCGGCGTCTTTTCCATACTTATCGAAGCTGTACTTTCTTGCAACCTTGATAGCGCACTCATTGGCTTCTGCTCCGCTGTTCCCGAAGAACACCTTGTCATAGCCTGCTGCCTCGCAAAGCTTTGATGCGAAATCGGCCTGTACCTTCGTGTAATAATAATTCGATGTGTGCTGTATGCTCCTGGCCTGAGCGCAGACTGCCTCAACCCATTTGTCATTGCAGTAACCGAGGCTGTTAGTGCCTATTCCCGAGCCGAAGTCAATATAGGTTTTTCCGTCCTCGGCTGTAGCGGTACGTCCCTCGCCCTTATCGAGCACAAGATCATAGCGCCCGTAGGTAGGAGCAACGTGTTCATTAAATTTTTCTATAGTATTCATTTTATCATTCCTCCGCAGGCTTTTCTGCTTCATGCCTTTCCTCTCTGGAAACATTCGCCAGGAACATTCCCGCAGGATACTGTCTCAGCATTGTTACAAACTGCTGTTCATCAGCAGGAGAAAAGCCTGTTTTCTTTATTGTGTAGTTTTTATCTGCCCTTATCTGATAACTGCTTCCCGTATCGTTCACCTTTGTAATGTCAGAATAAAGCACTTCCGTTCTCTCGCCGTTCATCTCAGCAGTGAAGCGATCCTCATAAAACTCATAATGCCACTGAAAATGCTCGTTCAGCACATGGGTATCCTGAACTGTGTTCTCGCCCATTGAAATAAAAAGCACTCTGCAAACCGTTGTTGCGGCTGTAAGGCCTGCTCCTATCAGGAGAACGACCCACCATTTCAGGTCAGTTGAACCGAGAAGCACAAGTATAATTACAATTATCAGTGCATACGCAAGCATAAATGCTGATGCTATCTTTGAATTAGATTCATCATGCTCATTGTGCTGACCGTCAACGTAAAGTACCTTTTCGACATTTGTATCATTTGAAAACAGTATTTTCTTTTCCATAAGCCCTCCGATCAGACGAACTGAGTACCGATGCCTTCGCTTGTTAAAAGCTCTATAAGAATAGAGTGGGGAACTCTTCCGTCAATGATAACGGTCTTTTTAACTCCCCGTCTGACTGCCTCAACACAGCAGTCTATCTTAGGTATCATACCTCCGCTGATTATGCCCGAGGCTTTAAGGTGAGGCACCTCACTGACATTTACCTGAGGGATAAGCGTTGATGGGTCGTCCTTGTCCTCAAGAAGACCAACTATATCGGTCATAAGAACAAGATTCTCAGCTCTCAGGCACGAGGCTATTCTTGCTGCGGCAGTGTCAGCATTGATGTTATACGGCTGACCGTCCTCGCCGATGCCGACTGTTGCGATTATCGGGACATAGCCGTTATTGAGCGCATCAATTATAGGCTTTGTTGTGATTTTTCTTATCTCGCCGACATAACCGTAATCGGTCTCGGTGTCCATTTTCTGAGCAAGTATAAGCTGTCCGTCACAGCCGCAGAGACCGAGTGCTCTTCCGCCGTGAAGTGTAAGGGCGCTTACAAGCTCCTTGTTGACCTTTCCGCAGAGAACCATTTTAACTATGTCCATAGTCTCTGCATCGGTGTATCTGAGACCGTTTATAAACCTGCTCTCAATGCCCACTCTTTTTAGCATGGAGTTTATCTCGGGGCCGCCGCCGTGAACGAGCACTACCTTTATTCCTACCTCGGTGAGGAGAACTATGTCACTCATTACAGCTTCCTTGAGCTCATTATTTGTCATGGCATTTCCGCCGTACTTGATGACCACTATCTTGTCATGATACTTCTGAATGTACGGAAGTGCATCAATAAGTATCTGACTGCGAATTTTATTTGAAATATCCATTTTACTTCACTTACCTTTTTATCAGCTTCTGTAGTCGCCGTTTATCTTGACATAATCATAGGTCAGGTCACAGCCCCAGGCTGTTGCCTCTGCACTGCCCTCTCCGAGTTCAACGTCTATAATTATCTCGTCTTCTGAAAGAACCTTCTTTGCAGTCTCCTCGGAAAATTCAATCCCTGCACCGTTTTTGCAGACATCTATCTGTCCTGCCTCTGATGAGAGCGATACGTTTACCTTGTTTATATCAAAGTCAGCCTCGGCATAGCCTATTGCGCAGAGGATACGTCCCCAGTTTGCATCAGCGCCGAACATCGCACACTTGAAAAGAGGTGAGCAGATAACGCTCTTTGCAACGATTATCGCTGTGTCCTGATCCTGAGCACCCTTTACTCTGCATTCAAGAAGCTTTGTTGCGCCCTCGCCGTCTTTGGCAAGCATTTTTGTCATGTTCATAAGAACTATGTATAAAGCCTGCTTGAAGGTCTCATAATCCTCGCCCTCGGATTCTATCAGAGGGTTTTCGGCCATGCCATTTGCCATTACTGCAAGGGTATCGTTTGTGGACTGGTCGCCGTCAACAGAAAGGCAGTTATAGGTTATCTTCACCTTTTCTCTCAGAGCCTTGTCAAGCATATCAGCTGTGATATTGCAGTCGGTAGTCACAAGATTCAGAGTGGTAGCCATGTTCGGATGGATCATTCCGCTGCCCTTGCCCATAGCGCCCATGCGGCAGACCTTTCCGCCGACTTTGAACTCAACTGCAATCTCTTTCTTGACTGTATCTGTGGTCATGATAGCTTTTGCAGCCTCTTCATTCCTGTCATAAGCAAGCCCGGATACAAGCTCATCGATCTTATTTTCTACAGGCTCAATCGGGAACACCTGCCCGATAACACCTGTCTGTGCTACAAGCACCTCTTCGGGCTTGACATTTATGCGCTCGGCTGTAAGCTCACACATTCTGTAGGCTTTCTGCTCGCCGTCGGCATTGCAGGTGTTTGCATTCATTGAGTTGAATATAAACGCCTGAGCCTTGCCCGATGTGGCTTTCAGGTTTTTCTGAGATACCGTTACCGGTGCGCCCTTTACCTTATTCTGAGTGAAGACCGCCGCTGTATTGCACATTTTATCACTTGCCACAAGACAGAGATCATTTTTCTTCACACCGAAGGGGCTGTCATTGCCGTCGCCCCCGGTCTTTTTTATTCCGCAGTACAGTCCGTTTGCCTTAAAGCCCCGAGGTGCGCACACGCCGCCCTCAAGATACTCAAAGCCCTCGAACTGAACCTTTGTTATTTCTTTACTCATATCATCATACCTTTCAGAGAAGTCCGTACTTATCTTTCAGTGAGAGTATTCTTCCGACGCTCTCATCTATTCTCGCTTCGGAGATATCGCCGTCCTTTACAGCCTTGAGAAGCGCATTATAGGAGCTCTCAAGCGAGTTAGGCATAAGAACTATGTCCGCACCTGCATTTATCACCTTGATAACCGATTCAGCCGCAGAGTAGTTATCCGCAACTGCGCCCATTCCGAGAGCGTCTGTAATGATAACTCCGTTATAGCCAAGCTCACCTCTGAGCTTATCAGTCAGAAGCGTTTTTGAAAGAGATGCGGGAAGCTTATCATCAGACACATTCGGAAGTGTAAGATGAGCTGCCATTATCATATCGGTCTTATCCATATTCTCGATAAAGGGGATAAGCTCCTGTCCTAAAAGCTCGTCCCAGGTCTTATCGACCTGAACATAGCCCGTATGTGTATCGGCAGAGGTATCTCCGTGACCAGGATAATGCTTTATGCAGGTCATTATTTTCTGCTCATGGAAGCCGTCGATGCAGGCGCTTACCATTTCAGAAACTGTCTGCGCATCTGTGCCGAAGGATCTGTTTCCGATGACTGTATTGTCAGGGTTTGTGAATATGTCTGCAACAGGGGCAAAGTCAAGATTTACACCGTATTCAGTGAGATATGCACCTATTGAAGAGCCGACCTCCTTAGCCTTTTCGGGCATTTTGGTTTTGCCCACGCTCAGCATATTATCATAGCTTGCAACATTGAAATCGGGGTCATTTGCAATTCTTGCTACCTGACCGCCCTCCTCATCAATTGAGATAAAGAGAGGATACTTTGAAGCCTCCTGCAGGTCTGCGCTGAGCTTTGTAAGCTGAGCAGGGTCTTTAACATTATTAGCAAAATAGATAACTCCGCCCACAGGGTACTTTTCGAGAGCTGCCTTCATATCATCGTCGCACCAGGTAACTCCGATGTCTCTGTTCTCATCTACCTCAAGAGTATCTGCCCTGATTATAAAAAGCTGACAGATTTTTTCCTCAAGTGTCATCTGCTTCATAAGCTCATTGGCTTTTGCGCTCACGATTACCTCCTTGGGTTCGGCAGGGGCAGGCTCAGCAGGAGCAGGCTCGGCAGGAGCTTTGTTACCCTCAGCAGCGCTTTCTGCAGGTGCAGCGGCTGCACTGTCAGCTGCGCTTTCATCGCTCTTTGATGAGGGATCCGCGCTGCTGCTTACAGGTGCAACACCTGTCTCGGTAGGCTTGTATACAGGCCCTTTATCGTTTACTTCCTGATTAAGATTTCCGCAGCCTGCAAAAGCTGTCATAGCCATCATTGCTGCAATTATAAGCTTTAGTCTGTATGTTTTCTTCATTATTCCAGTCCCTTCGTCTCGGAAACCCCGAGCATAATATTCATATTCTGAACGGCTGCTCCCGATGCACCCTTTCCCAGATTGTCCAATCTTGACATCAGAAGTATCTGATCATCATTTCCGCAGACGAAAAGCTGCATATCGTTAGTACCTGCTAAAGTGTTTGCTGCTATAAAGCCATCGGGAAGGGTTTCTGTTCCCTGAAGCTCCATCACCTTTACGAAGTGCTCGCCAGCATAGTGTTCGGAGAGTATCTCGTGGATATCGGCAGGTGTATAGCTCTTTGAAAGACATCTTGTTATCAGCGGCACTGAAACCACCATTCCGCTGTAGTAGTCATCAACTATCGGGTTGAACATCGGCTTGTATTTTAGACCGCAGACCGCCTGCATTTCAGGCAGGTGCTTGTGAGCCTGTGCAAGAGCATACTGTCTCGGAGAGAACATCTCCTTTGTTTTGTTTTCGCCCTCCATAGCCTCGATCATTTTCTTTCCGCCGCCGCTGTAGCCCGAAACTGCGTGAGCACTCAGCGGATAATCCTCGGGAAGAACTCCAGCCTTAACCAGCGGATACACAAGTGAGATAAAGCCGCTTGCATAACAGCCGGGATTTGCAACCCTCTTAGAGTTTTTTATCCTCTCTCTGTGAGCTTCCGAAAGCTCGGGGAAGCCGTAGTCCCAGCCTGCCGCCGTTCTGTGTGCGGTAGAGGCATCTATTATCCTTGTGTCGGGATTTGTACAGAGAGCTGCTGCCTCTATTGCTGCCGCATCGGGCAGGCAAAGGAAGGTTATATCAGACTCGTTTATAAGTCTTGCTCTCTCGGCAGAGTCCTTTCTCTTCTCCTCTGAGATAGTGAGAATCTCAATATCGTCTCTGCCCTCAAATCTCTCATATATCTGCAGACCTGTTGTGCCTGCACTGCCGTCAATAAATACTTTTGCCTTCATTTTTATCTTCCTGTCTTTCTGGATTTGTTTTTGTCCTTGCTTCCCTGTGAGGTCACAACGTTTCCTATTCCCGTCCCGAAGAGCACACACAATACCGTCAGCACTATGAAGTTCGGCACAACTGCTCTTGCGTCTTCGATGAAGATGAATTCTGCCACGCAGGCAGCTATCATCACTGTCGGAACGTACAGCTTCAGTCCGCACAGCCTTGTGAAGCGGAAGCAGGTCCAGCAGGTGATTACAGGATAAATTACCGTGAAGCTAAGAATGAACATCAGGTAGTTTACCGTAAGCCTTGCTGTCAGAAACCACATCAGGGCCGTAAGCCCCTCCCATATCAGCAGGTACACTGCCCCGCAGATAAGAGGTCTGCTCTCCAGTTTATTCTGCAAGCTTCGCACGGACATATTCTATCTGTGCCTTCACCGACTCAGGTGCAGGCCCTCCTGCTGCCTTTCTCTGCATTACGCAGGTATCAAGGCTGATAGCGTCATATACATCGGTATCGAAGGTCTCACACAGAGCCTTATACTCCTCTATCGGGAGAGTTTCAAGCGTCAGTCCCTTTTCTATGCAGGTATGCACGAGAGTTCCCGTGATCTTATATGCGTCACGGAAAGGCAGACCCTTTTTAACCAGATAGTCAGCACAATCGGTTGCATTTATGAAGCCTCTTGCGGCTGCATTTCTCATATTATCGGGAAGCACCCTCATAGTTGCGAGCATAGGCTCGAAGGTCATGAGGCAAAGCTTCACTGTATCGCAGGCATCAAAGAGAGCCTCCTTGTCCTCCTGCATATCCTTGTTGTATGCAAGGGGCAGACCCTTGAGCATAGTAAGCAGTGTGTTCAGGTCTCCGTAAACTCTGCCTGTCTTTCCTCTGATGAGCTCGGCTATATCGGGGTTTTTCTTCTGAGGCATGATTGATGAGCCTGTTGCATAAGCGTCATCAAGCTCAACGAACTTAAACTCCCACGAGCACCAGAGGATTATCTCCTCGGAAAATCTTGACAGGTGCATCATAAGAAGCGACAGAGCCGATACGAACTCAACGCAGAAATCTCTGTCCGAAACGCCGTCAAGGGAGTTCTGGGTTATCTCATAAAAGCCCAGTGCATCACAGACCTGCTGTCTGTTGATAGGATAGGTGGTTGAGGCAAGTGCTCCGCTTCCAAGGGGCATTATGTTCGTTCTCTTGTAGCAGTCATCAATTCTGCCGAGGTCACGCAAAAGCATCATCGCATAAGCCATAAGATGATGGCCGAAGGTTATCGGCTGTGCCCTCTGTAAATGTGTATATCCGGGCATTACTGTTGTGAGGTTCTGCTCTGCAATTCTGGTTATTGTCTTTATCAGTGCAACAACCATTTCTCTTATCTCGCCGAGCTCATACTTGGCTGTCATTCTTACATCAAGTGCGACCTGGTCGTTTCTTGACCTTGCAGTGTGCAGTCTCTTTCCCGTATCTCCGAGCCTTTTTGTAAGCTCAGACTCCACGAACATATGGATATCCTCAGCCTCAGGGTCGATCTGCAAAGCACCGCTGTCAATGTCATCAAGTATGCCTTTAAGTCCCTCGACTATCGCTTCGCTCTCGCTCTTGTCGATAATGCCGCAGTCTCCGAGCATTGTCGCATGAGCAATAGAGCCCTTTATATCAAATCTGTACATTCTGGCATCAAAGGAAATTGAAGAGTTAAAGTCATTCACTCTCTCATCTATCTCCTTTGTAAACCTTCCTGCCCACATCATATTCGCCATATTAATTATCCTTTCAGCTCATTTTTTCATACCACATATCAGTATCTGTAACACCTTTGATATGAAGCATGTCCTTATCAACTATGCCTTCAGCCACTGCTTTCATAGCTACTGCTGTAGGACTTCTTTTAAGCTTACCAGCTATTACGAAGATCGTATGCTCGTTTATATCCTGCTCTCTGAGATACGAAATCTCCTCTTCTGTCCATTCTGAACCTCTATTGGTTTGAGTTTTTTCTTTATAGGCTCTGTTCTGATTATTTCTTACACTAACTCTTCTTTTCTTGTGCTTTTCTTTGTAAGCAGGCTCGTTCACTCTTATCTCAAGAAGCTTATCAAGAAGAAGCTCCTGCATATTTCTATCGTATGCAAAATGGCTCCTCAGCTCACCTGTTCTGTAATCAGGCTCCAGAGCCTTATATAATCCCGCAGCCTTTCCCTTCGGAGTTACGATAAGCCTTGTCATTGAACAGCCTTCGTCTTCAAAATCGAGATATCCGTTTTCGATCAGCCAGTAATAAAATGAATAACGTGAATACGAATATCCGCCGTTGAGAGCAGGGTCACGACTGACGTATGTTAAAAACAAAATCTCAGCAAGAAGATCATCTGTCGGCAGAGTCTCGGGTACTTTATATTCTACTCTTTCGCAAACTTCCGTTTCAGGCATATTTTTTCTCCCCTTTTACATTCTTTACTAAAAAAGCTTTGCGGCGAGAAAGTTAAAACTCGCCGCATTTACTATGCCCGTAAGGGCTTATTTTTTGGTCTCTGTTTCCTTGATGTGCTGCTCAAGAAGCTTCTGAATGTCAATGCCGTTGATCTTCAGACCGTCAATCTTGCAGTCTGTGATCTCAACGTTTGTAAGGTCGCAGTGAATAAACTGTGAGTTCTTCAGCACAGGGTTCTTGAACTCAACATTAGTCATGATAGAGCAGCCGAAGCGTGAGCCGCTGAGGTTCACACCCAGGAACTTTGTGTCTACCATATACATATCTTCAAACTTAGAGCCCTTGATGCTCACATTGTTGAACGTAGTTTCGTCCATGTTCACATCATCAAAGTTTGCTTCCTTGAGGTTTACATTATTGAACTTTGCTCCGCCGAGGTTAACGTCCTCAAACGTAGAATTCGGCAGGCTGTCATAGGATATTTCTACCTTCTTGTCGATAGCAGCTTCAAATATGCTGTTCTGATCTGCCATATCAATTACCTCCAGTATTCAGTTACTTGTTCTGAGCTCTCTTCTGCTCAAGCTTTGCTCTAACCTTGATCGGAAGTCCGAACAGATTGATAAAGCCTGCAGAATCAGCCTGATTGTATACATTGTCCTCATCAAAGGTTGCAACCTCTTCATCGTACAGGGTATACGGCGAAGTAACACCTGCATTGATGATGTTGCCCTTATAAAGCTTCAGTCTTACATCACCTGTAACGGTCTTCTGTGTCTCGGTTACAAATGCGCTCATAGCCTCTCTGAGAGGTGTGAACCACTGACCGTTATAAACGATGTCTGCAAACTTGATTGAAAGGTACTGCTTAACTCTTGCAGTTTCCTTATCAAGTGTGATAGTCTCCAGCACGTCATGTGCATGATAAAGGATAGTTCCGCCGGGAGTCTCATAAACGCCTCTCGACTTCATACCTACAAGTCTGTTCTCAACGAGGTCTGCAAGACCGATACCGTTAGCACCGCCCAGCTCATTGAGCTTTGTTACGAGGTCCTTGCCGCCCATCTCAACACCGTCCACAGCAGTAGGGATACCCTTCTCAAAGTGAATGGTTACATAGGTAGGCTTATCGGGAGCCTTAATAGGTGATACACCCAGTTCAAGGAAGCCTTCCTTCTCATACTGCGGCTCATTTGCAGGATCCTCAAGGTCAAGACCCTCATGCGACAGATGCCAAAGATTCTTATCCTTGGAGTAGTTTGTCTCTCTGTTTATCTTCAGAGGAATGTTGTGAGCCTCAGCGTACTCGATCTCCTGCTCTCTTGATTTCAGATCCCAGATCCTCCACGGAGCAATGATCTCCATATCGGGAGCAAAAGCCTTTATAGCAAGCTCAAATCTTACCTGGTCATTTCCCTTTCCTGTGCAGCCGTGACAGATAGCGTCAGCGCCCTCCTTGATAGCGATCTCAGCTATTCTCTTTGCGATGATAGGACGTGCAAACGATGTGCCGAGCAGATATCTGTTCTCATAAACAGCGCCTGCCTGAACTGTAGGATAAACATAATCAGTGATGAACTCCTCAGTCAGATCCTCAATATAAAGCTTTGAAGCACCTGTCTTGATAGCCTTCTCCTCAAGTCCGTCAAGCTCGGTACCCTGTCCTACGTCACCCGAAACAGCGATGACCTCACAGTTATTGTAGTTCTCCTTCAGCCACGGAATAATGATAGATGTATCAAGTCCGCCCGAATATGCAAGAACAACCTTTTTGATTTCCTTTGCCATATATATCTCCTCCATGAAAAAACTTTTGTGCAAATACAAACCCCGCCTCAGCAGGTATATTCATATTATACACCGAATAACGGCATTGTCAAGCGTTTTTGAATAAAATTTTATATTTATACATATTTTCCGTATTCAGACTGCATAATATTTATAAATATGCAAGAAACAATGTATAAACCGAATATTTACTCATCAAAGCAGCTGATAAGCCGCAGGCAGCCCACAGAACGATCTCCGCAGTCACCGCATTCATACATAAATTATACCACAATCCTTTGAAAAATGCAACAGTTTAGGGCTTGCTTTTCTAAATTTTTTGGAGTATAATTATATCTGTAAAACAAATTGAAAGGCAGTGATACTATGAATATCAAAGAAGCAGGCTTCCGTGCCCTCTCCGCTGAGGAGATCAAGGCACTGGACTTCAATCCTTTTGTTAAAATAGGCGATGAATGGTTTCTCGTGACAGCCGGTGATGAGAACGGCTGGAACACTATGACAGCTTCATGGGGCTTTGCAGGCATAATGTGGGGAAAGAACAGCTTTATCACAGCTATCCGCCCGCAGCGCCACACAAAGACCTTCATTGACAAGAGCGAGTATTTCACAGCTTCGTTCTTCCCCGATGACATGAAGAAGGCTCTTGCGTACTGCGGCTCTCACAGCGGCAGAGATGTTGACAAGGCTAAGGAAACAGGACTTGAGCCTGTATTCATCGACACAGGCGACGCAAAGAGCGTGACCGCTTTCTCTCAGGCGTCACTGGTGCTGGTCTGCAAAAAGACCTACGTTCAGCAGATGACCTCTGAAAGCTTTGTTATTCCCGAGATTGACAAGGCAAACTATGCGGCAGGCGACTATCACACAGCATACATAGGCGAGATAACCGCTGTATACACAAAGTAATTTCAACATAAAAGCCCAAGGCAAGACCTTGGGCTCAGTCTGTCGATAAACTCCAAATCAGTGCAAAATCAGCCCTCGGCGTGTTCCTCGGCTTCGCTCGTCACCGTCTCGGGCGGCGGGGAGAGGGGGGGCTTCGCCCCTTTGCCCCACTGGGGCTGTCGCCCCTGACCCCTTTTAAAAGAGCTTTTGCAACAAGCTGAGCCCAAGGCAAGACCTTGGGCTTTTATGTATGTTATACTTCGTAGTCTATGCAGACTCTTGACTTTACATTAGGCATGATGATACCGTCCTTGACCTCAACGTGTGCAGGGTGTACGGCATAGTCAGCGAGTGCCTTTCTGCTCTCCAGTGTACAATCGAGCATAAGGTCGGCATTTGATGTGTCCATAACATCTGTGATGACTTTCAGTTCAGTCAGCCCCTCTATCACTCCGACCAGAGCTTCAAGCCCTGTTTTTATTTCCTGCTTTATGCTCTCCTTTTCGGAAGCGGAAAGCTCGTCCTTCATCTGCCAGATTATTATATGCTTTACCATAGTATCAATTCCCTTTCCTGAGGATAGCTTCAATCTTTGCGATTTCCTCTTCCGTGAGTTCAAGCTTATCCAGCACCCCTACGTTATTGATTATCTGCTCTGGTCTGCTCGCACCGCAGAGGACAGTTGTTACTGCCTTATTGTTCAGTATCCATGCAACTGCCAGCTGAGATAAGGTCTGACCACGACCCTCTGCTATCTCGTTGAGGGCTCTGAGCCTGCCAAGCATTTCATCAGTAAGCTGCTGCTGAATCCAAGTGTTGCCTCTGCCGATTCGGGAATCCTCGGGTATGCCGCCCAGATACCTGTCCGAGAGGAAGCCCTGATAAAGCGGTGAGAACACTGCAAGTCCCTTGCCGTTCTCCTTTGCCCAGCTGTCAAGGCCGTCATCTTCTATCCAGCGGTTGAGCATTGAATACGAGGGCTGATTTACGATAAACGGAGTGTGAAGCTCCTTGAATATCTCTGTTATCTCAGCAGTCTGCTGACTGTTATAGTTTGACACTCCCACATACAGAGCCTTTCCCTGCCTTACTGCATTGTCAAGTGCGAGAGCAGTTTCCTCAAGAGGTGTTTCGGGGTCAAAAACGTGGTGATAGAAAATATCAACATACTCAAGACCCATTCTGTGAAGCGACTGGTCAAGCGAGGCTGTCAGGTACTTGCGTGAGCCGTTTCTGTCGCCGTAAGGGCCCTCCCACATCTCGTAGCCTGCCTTTGTGGAGATGCATAGCTCATCACGGTACTGTCTGAGTCCCCTGTCGAGTATCTTTCCGAAGTTCTCCTCTGCCGAGCCGTTATATGGATGTCCGTAATTGTTTGCAAGGTCAAAATGAGTGATACCGAGGTCAAAGGCTGTGCGGCACATAGTCTCGGCATTGTCAAAGTCCGAGCCTGCTCCGAAATTCTGCCACAATCCAAGCGAAATAACAGGAAGCTTCAGCCCCGAATTTCCGCACCTGCGGTAAACCATTTTATCGTAACGTTTGTCATTTGCTTTGTACATAGGAATTCCCCCTTTGAGTTTTTAATTAATATAACATATTTGCGTTTTTATGTCAACAGAACAACAAAAAAGCTTCGGAGATTCCGAAGCTTTTTTATTCAAGCACACAGCGCAGTGTCACTCTGCTATAGCCACTCCATGTACAGGTAAAGAGCGTAAGGTCCCAGTCATCGCTGCCCGAGAGCATAGTGTTCGTATCATAGCCGCCTATAAGCTCCTGCCATGCCACACTGTAGTGATACTGCTTTCCTCTCAGCGATGTAAAAATCACCTCATCGCCCACACCTAGCTTTTCGAGATTGAGAAAAAACGAAGTATAGTTATGAGCACAGATTATCAGGTCATGAGTAAAGAGCGCTCCGCTGTAACGGCAGGCGGCATTTGCCATGCCGTTATATGACCAGTCTCTTGTTACGGGAAGCTCAATATCAAGCTTCGGCAGATAGATAAGGCCTATATAGTACACTCCGTCGATTTCAAGGGGCTCAGGCTCCTGCTCCTCGGCAATAACCTCTTCGTCATTTTCCTGAGACTGACTGTCCTCTGTCGGCATATCCGGCGCAGTATCGGAGCTGTTCCTTGCAGACTCAGTCTCAATATACGCTTTTATAACAGACACGGTTTTTTCAGCCTCTTTGCCTGCCTCACTGTCTCTGCAGCGGTTATAAATAACCAGAGACACTGCCGCTGTCAGCAGCAGTGCCCCAAGAGCGATCAGTATTATACCTCGCTTTTTATTAGTCATCCTTGCCGTCCTTTTTCATGCTTACTCTCATGCCGAGTGCAACCAGCACAAGACCTGATACGGAAAGCACAGGAACAGGCCACCAAAGCTGACCGGTCTGCGGAAGCTTTTCCGAAGAGCCGCCGCCTTGTGTTTTGTTTCCGCTGTTATTATCAGTTCCGCTGCCTGTACCTCTTGAACTGTCAGAGTCAGAGGTGCTGGAGGTTGAGCCGTCGGGAGACGAGCTGTCAGAAGACGAGCTGTCTGCTGAGGAACTGTCATTTGCAGAGGAATCGCTGTCGGGTGTATCACGGTCAGAGACGTCGCTGTCGCTGTCACTGCTGTCATTTGAGGACTCGCTGTCATGGGTGTCATGGCTTGAATCGTCAGGACCTGATTCATCGTCTTCTGTCTTTTCCTTTTCGATCTTAGGGAGAACTACAGAGCCTTCGCTCTTTTTAAGCTCAACGATCGCAGGAGACGAGCGATATGTATACTTATCTATTGTAGCCTCATTTGAGTAGATAAGGTAGATACCTGCATTCTGAGCATAGACCTCAGCGATACCGTTTTCATCTGAAGCTTCCTCGAAATCGGGCTGTATCTGATTAGCAAAAATGTAATCACAGAGGGTCTCGGCATCAGCCTTGACAGCCTCAGCGCTCATATCGTCAAGCTTAACTCCGCTGTCAGCAAAGGTCTCATTGAGGACAAACCCATTATCTCCGCGAGAGCCTATCGAGAAAACTCTCCACTTTATACCGTGGACAGTCTCCTCACCGACCTTACTTTCAATGAGGATAAAGCCTTTTTCAGCTTTAAGCTCAGCCGAAGAGCGCATTGGAGTACTTATAGCTATCGCTGTGAAAAACAGCACCGCAATGGCTGTTATCAGCGATATATGTCTTAATGTTCCTGTTTTCATTAACATACCTCCCAAACCTATTTTTCAGGCTTAGTTTTATCGTTAGCGCTGTCAGCATCAAAAACTGAAAGCGGATCGTTGTGCGGAAATTTTTTCTTCTTTCCCCCGAAGAACCACCAGGCGAGAAGAAGTGCCACAAGCGGTGCCGCTATGATCGGGACAACTACCATGTCATCGATCTGTACTGCGTCGGCTTTGACCTGCACCTCATACTCTTCCTTATTATCGGGATTTTTTATCCTGTGACCCCTTATTACAAGCCTGTGCGTATTGATTCCGTAGGGCGTACAGGTCGTAAGCGTCACAAGATCTCTTCCCCTCTGTATAGCAAGGTGCTGAGATTCGTGCGGAAGAATAATTAGAATTTTTTCGACCTCATAAGTGTAGACCTCATTGAGGACGGTTATCGTGAACAGATCACCCTCGGTGATCTTATCAAGATCGGAAAAAAGTGTAGCAGACGGCAGACCTCTGTGAGCTGAAATGACGCCGTTCGTATCAAGACCGCCAACGGGAAAAGTCGAACCCTGCATATGACCTACCGCTTCATTGAGTACGTCCTCACCTGTGCCGTGATATATCGGAAGTTTAACATCAATGCTCTGGATAGTAACATAGCCCATAACTCCCGTGCCTGTGATATCGAGGGTATCCTCGTAGCCCTTGACCTGCTCGTACTGCTCAAATGGTGCCTGCAAAGCTGCAAGCTCACGGTTATACGCTCTTGCCTGCTCAAGCATTTTTTTCTGCTCTTCTTCACCAAGAGTGTTTACCTTCTTAACGTAATCAGAGATCACCCTTGCCTGCTTTGACTGAATATACCAGTTGCTGACTATAGGATACAGCATCACGGAGAGCCCCACCAGAAACATTATGATAAGTAATACTGTTGATATCTTACCCTTTTTCTTTCTCATGAGACCCTCCCTGATGCCCGACGGCGGCAAGGCCGTCGGGTCGGGTATAGCCGTTAGATTAGGTTAAAATTAGTCTTCCTTCTTAGCTCTCTTCTTAGCAACAAGGATAACGCCCGATGTCAGAACAGCAGCGCCGCCGACACCGAAGAATATCTTAGTACCGATTCCGCCTGTCTCAGGAAGGTTGATACCCTCTTCGTTTCCGATAGTACCCTCGAAAGTATAGTTGCTTGCGTTATAATCAATATCAAAATCAAAATTTACAACTGTGGGGAATGAACCTGTTTCCCAAGCTGTTCTAGCATTGTCGGTATAGTTATTGTCCCAATCCCATGTGCCGTCAGTATTAAGTGTATCTTCCGCAACTGCGATAGTGAAGGATACAGGATCTGTCAGCTTAACGTAGCCCTCGGGAGCAACAACCTCGACCAGCTTATACTCACCGCTGTCAAGACCCTTGAGAACGAGGTCATCAGTCAGTTCAAATCTATAATTACTGGTTTCATCGAGAGCCTCTACATTCTGTATCGGTTGTGTAGCCCATACAACTTTTCCGGTTTCTGTATCAACTGTTCCGGGAATATTCTGTGAATCAAGCAGTACAAACTGTGCACCTGGAAGCTTTTCATCTGTGTTTTTAGCATTTACCTTATCAACATCAACGCTGTATGTAAATACTGCTACACCGTCCTTGTTTGTATCTTCAGTATCATCATGATCATCATGATCATCGATTCCATCTCCCTTATACTCGGTATCGGTTGAATACTTGAGGTAAACCTCGTTGGTGTTACCATTGAGAGTTGTGTCAGCATCATCATCAAGAATTGCACTGTATGTAACAACTACCTTTGAAGATGCGTTGATCGTAGGAACAGCAGCCTTGATATCATTGAACTTGATAGAGATCGTGGTTTCACGATCTGTCTCACCTGTTGCAGGTATTACAGTAGGTGTATACTTAGAGCTGTCAATAGCAATACCGTCAACTGTTACAGTGATACCTGTAGGAGTCTTGAAGCCCTTGCCAAGGCGGTCAATGAACTCATAGTAGTAGTGTTTGTAGTTATCAATGTTTGCAGGCATAGTACCTACTACCTCGAAAGGAACGTTATCACCGATGCTGTAGTCAGCACAGTCATTGAATTTCTCTGCATAAAGATCGTCGTCTATTACGCTTCCGACATCAACGTCTCTGTCGTCCTCTTTTACCTTCTTCTCAACCTTGGGCTTACCAGCCTTAGGTGTAACTGTCAGGGTCTCGCCCTCAGCTATTTTAAGGATATCGCCTGTGACATCATCATCGAAATCAAGTTCCTCAACATATACATAACCGGTCTGGAATGGTGTACCATCCGCTTCAATATCACTGCCCGAAGCCTCTTTAAGGATACCATCTCCCTTAATCAGCTCTACAGCACGCGCAGCATCTAATTTGCTGAAAGCTTCAAGGGCATTAGCAACATTCCTTTCCTTACCCTCTGAATCGTCAAGTTCGAGAGCATCATAAAATGCATCTTCATTTACGGCTTCACCAAGTGCAAGGTCAGCATCGGGCATGATAAGCTGCTGGCCTCTAACGGTCTGAACATTACCTACAAAGATCTGATAGCCCTTGTACTCGTGGGTATCGTCCTGACTGCAGGAAATAAGTGTATTTCCTACCTCTGCCGATGCAGTAAATACTGCTGTTGAAATGCTCATTGAGATTGCCATTGTGAGGGCTGCTACGCCTGCGATAATTCTTCTTGTTTTTTTCATGTTATAAACACTCCTTAAAAATCTTTTGGGGTTGATTTACTTTATCAAAGCGTTCAGGAGGCTCTCCTACGCTTTTTAATGTGAATGAACAGTGCTGAGGTCATCATAAGACCTGCACCTGTAATGTAGTAGAGCCATACGCCCTCGCCGCCCGTTTCGGGAAGCTCAAAGCCTGTCTGCTCTGTTTTCTGATTGAGGACTGTGACTGATTTTTCACCGTCCTGAGTCAGAGTGAAGCCGTTGTCGGAGTAATTGATCGGAACATAGCCGTTGCCCGAGGCCTCCTCAACGTAGTAGTAGATTTCGTGACCGTTATCGTCATTCAGCGGCAGGTTCTTGACCTCTCCCGACCACTTGCCTGCGGTCTTCACCATAGTAAGAGTCCTTTCGATGTAAGGATCATCCCCGTTTTCGGGGAGAGTTACTGTGGCAGGGTCGTAGGTTTCATTGGAAGTGGTTTCAGTCGAACCGGTCTGAGGAATATCGTTTGAAACTGCAACTGTATTTCCAGAACTGTCGGTCACAGAGAACAGATAATCGTTAGATGTTGGCAGATCCCAATTCCAGTTTGAAGCAGTTGATTGCTGATCTAAGCCAAGCGAATACCGAATATTGACATCAAGTACATTTTCAGTCGGTGCATCGGCAGCGATCGGAATATTGATATATACACCCGGTCTTGATACATCGTTCTTACCGTAGGTTCCGGCATTCTTAATGTCGGTTCCATTTAGGTTGATTATCTGAACATGCTCATAATCATACGATCTTCCGTTTATATACAGTGTATATGTTTTTCCGGGTTCTACAGCAAAATATTTAGTATAATTGAAAGGATAATCCCCTCCAACCTGCGTATCACTAATATTATTACCGCCATGGAAGTTCAATACAACATAATTTGATGGCTTATTCTTCGTCGCATAATCGCTGGTTTCCTGCGGAACCTTAGTGGTATAGCCCTTGACAGTGAACTCCAGCGAGGACACATTTGCTTCGCCTCCAAGCCACTGCTTGTCGATCTTCAGCGAACCTCTCGGAATATTGTCCTTGAAGTTTGTAAGCTCAAATGTGCCATCTCTGAGACCCGTTGCCTCGTAGCTTGCATAGTAGCCGTCTACAGTCTGCTCTGTGATGTAGTAGTACTTCAGGCTGTCAAGCGTTGAGGTATCGAAATCTGCGTGCCAGTTGTTAGCAGCATTGAGCGTTACGGTCTGTACCTTGGTGGCAGTTGCTTCATCGAACTGAGGCGAGGTGACTATACCGGGATCAGACATAAGCTCCGCAGAGGTCAGATTAGCATGAGCAACTGTAACATGGAATGTAGTATCACCTGTTATAGGTTCTATTGACCTGAACGCAGGAATATACCAATTTCCTGAGGTCTGAACTCTCAATGTATCTCTGTCCCACGACAGCACACCCTGTTCATTGGTGTATTCTCCCAAAGTGAACATGAAGTAATCATTGTTCCTGACATTAAACTCATATACATAAGGTACCTCAACATCCTCATCAGGATAGTAGTTATGATACTTATGAGTTATTATTACCGTAACCTTCGGAACATTTGCCGGGAGCTTTGTCTCACTCGACTGCCAAAGGTCTACCTTTACCTCAGCAGGTCTGTTGGAAGCCGTATCACCGTACCAGCTCTTCTGAACATCAAGCTCCATCTTCTTGTTGGCAAACTCTATCCTTGCCAGTGATGCAAGCCTTTCAAGCGTAATGCTCTTCGGGATAAGACCCTTTTCCTGAGCGTCCTGCAGAACATTAAGCGGTTCAGCAGTTGTGTCCTGATCTGCCTCGTAGAAGTAGTAGTTTGCCTGCTCGTCAGTAAGGTAATATCCGTCAGGTGAGTCTATCTCCTGCATAAGATAGATGTACTTGGGTCTGTTTCCTGTGGTCTTTTCGTAAACAAGACTTCCGTCCTGCTCGGTCTGGAAGCTCGGTATACCGAACCTTATTCCGTCGACTTCATTAGTGAAGGTACCGTTCTCATTCGTTGTGAATACGAACGCATCCTGCTGACCCCAGGTAGCAATTATAGCTGCTCTTGCTGTACTTCCGTCAACAGTAGCATTTACTGCTCTTGCACCTGTCAGGTTTTCCCAGCCGTTAGCCACGCTGTATCTCTTGATGATAAACTTTGCATCTGCAAGTGATATCAGCCAGTTATCAGCATCGTACTTTCTGAAATCGAAGTGATTATAATTATAGGTAAATGCGCTTCCTTCCATCGCCTTGTTGTAGTCGTATTCCTTATTTGCATTATCGGAAACGCTCTCTCCGTCGATGGTCGCATTATTCTTGATCATCAGACTTGTATTATCTGTAACTCCCTCATAAAGGTCATAGGAGTATGTGTATTTCAGTCTGATATAGGTCTTATCGGGCACTACAACCGAGAAGCTGTAGACATCGCCCTTCAGTGAATTGTTCTGAACAACAGGTCTTGTTTCCTTAACAGGCTGAGAGAATGAGTACATAGACGTATCAAGCGGAGTTTCAACCTCTTGTCCCTCAGTGTCATAGGTCACTGTATAGACGCCTATGGAGTTTGCGGAAATATCGCTGAATTTCAGCGGGCACTGAGCGTAGCTGTCGCCGCTGCCGTTGATTATATCAGAGATATTCAGCTTATCCGAGCCCTCTATAAGGTCCTTGCTGTACTTGTTTATGTCAAGCACATATTCAAGGTTTCTGTTTCTCAGATAGGATACGCCTGTGCTTGTCTGCTGCTCTGTAACAAGCGGACTTACAAGCTGCTTGTCGAGCATAGACTTATTGTCATGAACAATAACAGGCTGAGTATCAAAGCCGTCACCGACCTCTGCTTTGTTTGTAAACCTTGCAGAGCCGATGCTCTCATTATCTTTATCGCTGATTGCTGCACTCATATCAGCAGGAGAAACCTTCAGTACATATGTTACCTGTATCTCCTGACCCTCGTGAACAGCACCCGGGATATAAACCTTCAGTTTCTGACCGTTGACCTCATATCGGATTTCCTTTGAGGTCTCTGAATCCGTCATTGTGCCCTCTGCAATAGTCTGACCCCAGACACCCTTGTTAGGAAGGCTGTACTCGATCTTGCTGAGAGACATTCCCTCAGGCATCGTATCAGTTGCTGTGATGAAGTCACCTGCTGTGAAGTTCTGATTATTGTTTATCTGCAGATAGTAGGTAAACAGATAATTGTCGTCAGCGTCCTTGGGGAGCTCGTCGAGGTTATATTCTGTCGGAGCATTCTCATCAGTATTCTGACCCTTGGTCTTATCATACTTGGTTACTGTAGGCTTTTTGATGTAGTCCTTTTGTTTCTTGGTTGTATTGCCGTTAAATCCGGCAGTATTCTCATAGCTGAGCTTATCATCGAGCTGCATTTCAGGTTTATTCAAATTGTTAAGCCCTGCAGCTGTTGTATTGTACTCTACTCTGAGATTAATAGCAGAATATACAAGAGCATATTCCTCGCTGTCCTCAGCCAGATCTTCACGTGCCTTAATAATAAAGCCTGTTGCCTTTTCATCAGTTCCCGAGGTTTTCTCTACTGTAAAGTACTTCCCGGGATCTGTGATAGTCTTGTATGCATTGTCATCATACTCGTTATCGTCCTTAGTGATGTACTTGAACGTAAAGCTGTTGATATCAAGCTGATCGGCAGTCATATAATGCTCAAGACCCTCAGGTGTGAAAGCAGTATCCGAAACCGTAGAGCTCTGTGAAAGCTCGTCTGTGACAGGATACTCCAGGAACCCACCCTCGTAAGTGTTAGCTTGTATCCTCCAGCGAAGCTCTGCTGTTCCGTTAGCGGAAGCCTCACCATTCTTAACAAAATCTTTATTCAGATAGTTCCTTATATTTTCCCATTGACTGGCCGTCTTGCTTGTACCGTCATAAGTTACTGTATTATCTACAGAACCGCTCGTTGTACGTCCGGTCTTTGAAGTGTAAACGAACTTATATGACTTAGATGTACTTCCCTCAGGGAATCTGTATACTCCGCCAGCGGCATTTACTGCTGCCAGATCTTCTGGTGTGGAAACTACATTTTCGTCATTATCATAAACTGTAAAGCTTGTGATCTTATTCTTGCCGAAATCAGTATCTTCAACTACCTTAACAGTATTTGAACCATCCGTTCCCTTATAAGTACTCAGATCCAGACCATTATTATTGTAAATAGTAAATGTCCAGGTTGCTGTGTTAGCCTTCTCATTGACCGAGCCCGTCTTCTCCGAAAGGTCTGTAGGCTTCTCAATAGTCTTGTCAGTACCTACGGGGTGATCGCGCCACTTATCCCACTCTGCCGAGTTTCTGAGACCTAAGCCCTCAAGCAGTCTGATATCGCCGTTCTTTGGCTTTATCGTGTAGGTTATAACATACTCGTTAGCTGTGGTGTCCTCATTGATATAGAAGGTAGTATCCAGTGTGCTTGTATCATGAGTCTGATAATACAGAAGCCCGCTGGTTCCATTATCCGGATCAAGTTCAGCTGCCGATAAAACTTCCTTACCGTTTGAAACAGTAACATCAAAGTCATCTATCGACAAATCATGCCTTTTAAGATTCGAGAACGTAAGCTTATCAGTTACCGAAGAGTGACCGATCGGGCTTCCGTACTCGTTTACAAGCCTGATCGTATATACAATAGCACCGTCAGAAGTGAGAGCGTAGCTCTTTTCAGCCTCAAACTCCTGAGGAATATGTACCTTGTCGCTGTCCTCAGAGAGAACTGTCTTTGAATTTTCAAGCTTGATATCGTTTGTAAAGGTCTCGCCCTTGTCACCGTCTTCAGCAAGCCGCTGTACATAAGTGATCGTATAGCTGGTCGAGTTATATTTTACTCCGTCTGTTTTCGGGAAGCTGAGTGAGCTTCCGTTTGCTGTCAGACCTGTTACCGTGCTGCCGCTTGCATCTGTGATAACGGCATTTGCGAAATCGATCTGATCAACGCTGCTCTTTTCATCAGCTTTCAGAGTATCATTAAGCGTAAGTCCGCTGAGATCCTGACCTCTGCTGTTATTTACCTTAACTGTCCATGTGATAGTCTTGGCTGTATTATTATAAGAACCGCTCTTGTCTACCGAAGGCTTAGGAACCGAACCTGTCATTGTATCCTGGTCGGTGTAGCCGCCTGTAGGTCTTTTAAGACCTGTCCAGTTAGTCATCGTGGTACCGTAGTCATCTTCTGTAACCTCGGTATCATACTCAATTAAGAACTCCTTGATAGGCTGTGTGTTCCACACCTGTTTCTGCCCTGTCTGCTCATTTACAACAGTGGAGGTCTCCATATCAATTTCAAAGCCGTTTCCCGTATTGAAATAACTAACTCCGTACTTCAAAGGCTCCTCGCCGCCGGTCGTACCGGGAGTTCCCTGCTGGCTGTCATCTGTATTGGAGCCCGGAACTACTTTTAAGGTAAAGCTGTCATCGATAGTACTTCTCGGCAGCTGAACATCTCCGTCCTTGAAGAAGTCCTCAACAATAATCTTACCGTTCTGCCACCAGCCGTTATCCTTATAAATGGTGATCTTCCAGTGCATCTTATTTGAAGCTGCATCATAAACACCAGTGTACTTAGCGATATCAGCTTTCAGGTTTACCTGAATAGGCGCTGCATCTTCTGCGTTTTTTCCTCCGTTCGCAGGAGTAGAAACATTTACCTTATTATTACCGCTTACTATAGTAAGCTTGTTTGTATCAACCGCATTGCCGTCTTCATCAAGAAACTCACTGTCAACTGCCACAGGGCATTTGATAACGTACTCAAAGCCGTCCTTGAAGGAATTCTCACCGGGCTTTGAAAGCGTACCTGCAAGCTCCTGTCCCGAAGCCGTATCCTTGATCTCCGTTACCGTGAACTGAGTTCCGTCAGTAACCTTTTCAAGCTTTCTTGAACCGCCCTCTCCGACAACTACCTTATAAACATCGTAGGTCTTGCCCTCGGCAAGGTCAAAATGAACATTGTCACTTGTCAGAGTATCGAGCACATCGACCTCGCTCGCATCGATTCCTCCGTCAGACTTAACTGTAATATTAAAGGAAGAACCAAGGCTTCGTCTTGACTGCATCGACTCGCCCTCTGTACCGTAGAAGAAGTCGTTGTTATAATCCTTCTGTACCGACAGGTCAGCAGGGTGTGCTGCTCTGTGAATAGGCATCAGTACCTCGTCACCGACGATAGTAAAGGTCTTGTCCTCATCAGACTTCTGCTCGTTCCATACCCACGCCTTGAAGATGTAGCCTCCTGAAAGTGCGGAATTCGGGTTATCCGTAAAATATGATTTGGTCAGATCAAACTTGATCGTTACATCACCTGTAGTAACATCCATATAGTAGGTACCGATCTCCTGACCGAGATACCTGCTGTCATTACATGTGACAGGACCCTCAAGGCTCACATCCTGCTGTCTGGTTATCGTCTGATCCTCCAGACCAAGATTGAACTTTATGCTGTCCGCATGATTAGGCAGGTCTTTAACCGTTTCAGCCGTAAGGAAGAAGTCGATATTTACATCTACAGTATACTTGGTCTGTCCGCCCTCGGGTTTGCTCACGCTTGAGGACATATCACCCGTTACACCCGTTACACCCGTCACACCTGGATCAGGAACATATTTGATGACCAGCGGCTCTCCTGTGGAGTCTGCACCGGCAGTCTGCTCCGTATCAGGGGTAGTAGTGCTAATAGCAGGCTGTATCAGACTGCCATACACCGTAAACAACATAGCGATCGCCAGCAGCAGCGCCAGCCAGACTCGCAGCCGTTTCCTGTCAGGCCCCCTCAGAGCCGTAGAAAATGATTTATTATTCTTATACATGATCTACCTCCTCGCGGAATAGAGTTTTAAGCTTACATTATCTTGATACTGTCAAGTGGCCAGATACACCAGATAACCTTTCCGATTATCATTTCCTCAACGATACAGCCTATCTCCTTGGTTCGGCTGTCTATCGACTCGGAGCGGTGATCACCCATAACGAAATACCTGTTATCAGGCACCTGATAAGGAAGCTCGATATCGCAGGTACCGTATGAAAGACTGTCCACATAGGGCTCATCAAGCTTTTCACCGTTGACGTAAACGCTGCCGTCAGTCTTGATGTCTATAACATCGCCTGCAACGCCTATTACCCTTTTGAGCAGTATCTTATTATTATGGTAGAAAGCTATTATATCGCCCTTTTCAAATCCGCCTATTCTTCGGCAGACTACCAGCTCATCATTATGGAGCGTAGGCGTCATACTGACACCCGTTACTCTAAGAGCAGGCAAAAACAGCATCGACACAAGCACTGCAACAGCCGCAACAACTATCAGCGAAGCTACAGTATTATAAAGGAGCTTCAGAAATCTCTTCCTGCCCCTTACACGTTCAAGCTCTGCCCCCAGCGCCTCAGCCGTCGGAACTGCTCTGCTCTTCTCGTTCATCGCTCTGTTCCTCCGCACTTTCAGGCTCTGTCTCGGGCTCTTCTGCCTCGGGCAGCTCGCCGTACTTGTCCATATACAGCCTTTTTACCATTTCATTAGTCTGCATCAGCGCAGAATCCTTCATTCCTGACAGCTCTGTGCGGAGCTCTTCATTCTCCTGCAGAGCCTTATCCAACTGCCTTCTGAGTTCATACATTATCTCAAGCAGCTCTGCTCTGCCAAGCTTTTTCAGCTCCTTGTCTGTCATTTCAACGCCTCCATACAGACCTAAAATAATATCAGTATTATAACACATTTTTAATAATTTGTCAATTGGTATTTTGGAATATTTTTCCTTTAATTGATCCGCTTTCAATATATTATTATATTTATCAATTGAAGATATTGTACAAATCACCAATGGAATAATTAGTCACTTTTAACAAGCTAAACGTTTTCTGAAATTCAGTATACGACAAATTTTTGATATTCCCGAATATCTCATAATTATTATCGGAACGTTACAATTATCAAAATTTACAATTTATTAACATTTCAAGCATTTCTGCTTTACAGCAGGCATAATTACTTGACAAATCGGTTATTTTGTTAAAATCTGACACGTTTTCACCCTATCTTATGTTTAATGTGACGAAAAAGTGTTATATGTATTGACAATTTCGTTTCGGAGTGCTATACTGCAAGTGTACTAGTACAGATAGTACACATAATACAAGTGTACAAAACAGAGAAAAATAAAAGAACAGAGACAACAAAACGGAACAACAGACCATTAGAAGGAGGTACCTATTTGATAACTATTGATGTTATGGGCAGAACACCTATCTACGAGCAGATCTGCCAGAGCATCTGCCGTGAGATATCGCTGGGAGCTTACAAAGAGGGCGACAGGATACCTGCCGCAAGAGCTCTTGCCAAGGAGCTTGGGCTGAATCCTAATACGGTTGCCAAGGCATACGGTATTTTAGAACGTGACGGCATAATCTATTCTGTAGCGGGGAGGGGCTGCTTTGTGGCTAAACATAAAGACGAGGTCGCAGATAGACAGACAGCAGAATTCAGCGAACTGGTAGGGCGACTTCTTGAATCAGGGATCAAGGCTGAAAGGCTGAAAGAAATCATTGATAATAAGGCAGAGGAAAGGGGGCGCACCTGATGATCGAAATAAAAAATGTTTCTATGGTTTTCAAGGGTAAGAACGGAGAGTTCAAAGCGCTCGACAATATCAGCCTTGATATTCCCGACGGCTCGGCTTACGGGTTCTTAGGCTCAAACGGCGCAGGAAAGTCAACACTTATGCGTATGATGACGGGCATATACCCTGTAAATGAGGGCTCTATAAAGATAGACGGCGAGGACGTTTTTGATAACCCCGAGGCTAAAAAGAACATTTTCTTTGTAAATGACGAAACAGTTCAGTACACGGGCTACACTCTTGACGGGCTGAAGGACTACTACAAGGTTTACTACCCCGACTTTTCAGAGGCTACCTATGTGCGTATCTTGGAAAAGCTCAAGCTCCCGATAGACAAAAGGCTCTCGGAGTTTTCAAAGGGTATGAAAAGGCAGGCTATGGTGCTGATAGGTCTTGCTTGCAGGACAAAGTACCTTATGCTCGATGAAGCCTTTGACGGACTTGACCCTGCTATGAGACACTATGTTAAAAACATCATCACCGATGAGATAATCGACAGGAACGCAACGCTTATAGTTTCCTCGCACAATATTGCCGAGATCAGCGAGATCTGCGACAGGGCTATGCTTATTCATCAGGGCAAGCTTATCTTCGCAAATGATATTGACGAAATCAAAAGCGGCTTCTCAAAAATTCAGCTTGTCAGAAAGAACAGACCTGTTTCTCCCGAGGAGCTTGAAAACTGCGGTCTGAGAGTTGTGAAGTACGATATTACGGGAAGTGTCGTTCAGGCTGTAGTTAAGAGCGATGATGACCTCAGTCAGGCTATCGAAGGTCTTGGCTGCGATGTCTGCGATATGATAGGACTGACACTCGAAGAGATTTTTATTTACGAAATGGAGGCGAGAGGATATGCTACGGACGAACTTGTCTGATCTTCACAGGCTTGCCAAGGGCGAGCTTATGCGAATGAAAAAGCTGTTTATAATAAACATGATAATCCTTGCGGCTTCTGCATTCTTCACTGTAGTCGGTACTGCAGCGGATAACGGTATAGCTCTGGTCGGGATATTCTTTCTCTGCTTTATGATAGTAACGGTCATTCCTGCGATCGCTCTGCTTTTCAGAGATATGACCGACAAAAGAGTCTGCGATGTTATGCACTCTCTGCCGATGACCGCATCTCAGAGATTCTGGTCTAAGATATGGGCTCTGTGCGAGTACCACATTATCCCGACACTGGTCGTTAGTTTTGCCGAGCTGTTTATCCTGCAGGCCAGATTCGGAAATGACGAAGTATATCAGGGCATTATTTCCAGCAATTTTGATGAAATGATGAGGTTTTACCTTATCGGTGTTACCTGCCTGTTCTTCACAGCTGCGGTAACGCTGCTCTGCCAGATGTGCTTCGGAACTATAGCCGAAACTCTGTATATGTCGCTGATTGCGCTTACAGCATTCTCGGTATTCCCGATGCTGATATACAGCAATATCACAATGGCAGCAGGCTTTGAGCAAATGTACAACAATGTCCCGATGTTCTTCTGTCTGTGGACCTTCACCGCAGTGGCAGGTGCTGACGGCAAAGTGTTCTCGTTCATAGCAGGACAGGAACACACCTTCCCTGCATGGCCTGTGCTGATAGTGAATGTGCTTATCTCAGTCGGAGTTATCTATCTGTGCAGCAGGCTCTATAAAAAGAGAACTGCCGAAACAGTCGGCAACCCGATAGCTTTCAGGCTCTTCTTAGAGATACTTTCGGTCATCTCGGTATTTGTTATGTTCAACTTCCTCGATATGGCTGACAGGATAGTTGCAGTCGGCGGATCGCTTGTTGTGTTCATGGTGGTACACATTATCCTTGCAAGAGGAAAGAACCTGAAGCTTGTCTTTGCAGGACGTTTGCTTGAATTTGCAGGAATAATCGCAGCAGTTCTCATCGTAAATGTAATCTGTCTGAAGACAGGCGGCTTCGGGCTTGCATTCTCCGAGCCCAAGGGCGAGCTTGAGCATTGCAACATAGAATTATATTTCTATGAAGCTAACCGCTTTGACGAGGGAGAGTATCAGCCGCTTTACCTTGAAGATGCTGACAAAGATAAGGTCATGGAGATCACAAGGATAATCCACAGCCATTTCAAGGCGGCCGACAGAAGCAACACCACATGGAGAAATTATTACAGAAATGATCGTTTGAATATCGAGGTCAACGAGAGGAAGGAATTCAAAAAGGCAGACCTCTACGATCCCGCTGATAAATACTACTGGGACATTGTTTTCGATCAGAATATGTGCTATGACTGCGACACCGAGACCCTTTATCAGGAGCTTCTCGATGCAGGCATGAAGCCCGAAAACAACAACGGCAGCGAATACGCAGACGAGTATGTATACTATCGGTTCTGATACCGAAAAAAGAGGACTATGTGAATAGTCCTCTTTTTTGTACAGTTATTTTCCTAACCTCTGCTTTATCTCCTCGGTATTTATGCCGAACTGCTCGAGGATATGGCTCGCATAGCCTGTCATGGCAGGCACTCCCCTCTCGATCTTGTATAGGCGCCTGCCTGTGGCTTCATCGACAGTAACTACAAGACTGTCTATCTTTGAGGCTATTTCGGGCTCTGCATTGATGTCGTCTATCAGCTCCGCAAGGTCAACTATGTGGGTAGCAAGTATGCCCCTTACACCTATCATGCAGAAGATCTTCAAAAGCTCCTTCGAGACCTCTATGCACTCGCTCGGAGTGGTGCTCTGTATGCTCTCATTCATAAGCAGGATACTCTGCGGTGTGATAGTGTCACTTATAGTCTTGAACTCCTTTATCTCGGTTGTGAACTTGCTGGCATCTATGCCTGTCTGCTCCTCCTTCGGGAAGTGAGTGTAGATAAAGTCGGTCAGTGAAAGCTCACAGCTCTCGCACGGAACATAAAGCCCCGTCTGGGCAAGTATCTGCGCTATGCCTATAGCACGGACAAAGGTGGTCTTGCCGCCGTTGTTCGCACCTGTGAGGATAAACATTCTCGAACGTTCATCAAAGCTTATGTCATTAGTTACGACCGTCTTTTTCTCCTTTGCTTTCAGGTTCCACAGCCTGCACTCGGAGAAGTAGATCATATCATAAAGCCCCGTCATAACTGCCTTGCGCTCGCTGTCGGGAGCAAACTTAGGTCTGCACATATTAAGCCCCGAGCTTTTTGCAAGCTCTATCAGGTTCACTGCCCCGAGGTAAAACTCCAGCTGATAATTGATGCTGTACATATCACGGAAGCCAATCTTCTGATACTGCCTGAGGACATCATCTATCATATCAACGTACTTTTCCGTCAGGTACGAAAGCTCCTTGAAAAGGCTCTCATCAACAGTGTTGACAATACGGTCTTTAGTTACCTCGCTTGCAAGAAAGCGCTGGTGCAGCTCCTTTACCTGATGACTTCCAAAGTAAGCCCCGTGATAGATTATTCTGTCAAAAATAGAGGGCTTCAGCACATAGGGCTCGTGAGACTGCTCAATTATTCCCGCCGAGACAGGTATCATACGCTCATCAAGGTTTACTGCAACGGTCACGCTCTTTATACCCTTTTTGAGTGCCTCTTTAAGCTCGGCAAGCTCCTCCTTCAGCTTTATGTAGTGCTTGTCATTATACTGCTCCTCAAAGAACTGAAACATTCGGTTTACACCCAGAGAATGAAGCTTGTCCCTGTTCTTCTCATAGAAGCTGTGCATTATCTCCAGACACTCGACATAGCCGTCAAAGGCTGTTATGCCGTCATCAAGCTTTTCAAACGAATCAGGCTCGTTGAGGTCATAAATGTTCTTGCGGTCGCTTTCTACCATAATGTCGATTATCTTCTTGACAGTCGGTGCAAGCTTCGGCACTGCTATGAAGTCATCAAGTATATCCAGCCTGAAATTGATGACCTCGATATCGTCACAAAGCTCGGTAAACAGGTTTACGGTATAATGATTATTATACGGGCTTATAAGTGATGCCAGCTTTTCAAGTTCGAGATTTCTTATATATCCCTGCGGCAGATCATAAAGCCTTGCCCGTCTTTTTTTGAGCCTGTCCTTTTTCTCCTGCGATGGGTAGAGCAGATCAACTTCAAAATCTATATTAAGGTTTTCTTCGTGCTTCATAAGCTCAGCTCCCTTGTTTTCTTACCTTTTATATTAGCATATCCCACTGTCATTGTCAACAATCAAAGAACAGGAGTTGCCAAAAATAGAGTAAAAAATACACAAAAATAGAAAAGTCTGTTGACAAAGGTTCACTGCTGTAGTATAATATGTTTGTAAAAACCTTATCAAGAGTGGTGGAGGAAACAGGTCCGATGAAGCCCGACAACCTGACCGAGGGTATCCGAGGTTAAGGTGCCAGATCCTGCGGTTTTGATCCGAAAGATGAGGAAAAAGAGATTTTTTGTCAGGCGTTTCGGGTTTTCGAGCGCTTTTTTATTTTTTCTCAGGTTTTAGAAACAGAAAGGAAGAGAAATATGTCAAGAACACTTTTTACGTCAGAGTCCGTTACAGAAGGACATCCCGATAAGATCTGCGACAAGATCTCAGATGCTGTGCTTGATGCACTGCTGGCTGAGGACCCCCTCTCGAGAGTTGCCTGCGAGACCGTAACAACTACAGGTCTTGTAATGTGCATGGGAGAGATAAGCACAAAGGCTAATGTGGATATACCTCAGATAGTGCGTGATACTGTTATTGAGATAGGCTACGACAAGGGCGAATACGGCATTGACGGCAACACCTGCGCCGTAATGGTAACTATGGACAAGCAGTCGCCCGACATTGCTATGGGCGTTGACAATGCACTTGAGGGCAGAGAGGAAAATGCGTTCGATATAGGTGCAGGAGATCAGGGTATTATGTTCGGCTATGCCTGCAATGAGACACCCGAGCTTATGCCTATGCCGATATCACTTGCTCACAAGCTTGCTAAGAAGCTTACCGAGGTCAGAAAAAACGGCACACTGCCCTATCTCAGACCTGACGGAAAAACTCAGGTAACTGTTGAGTACATCGACGGCAAGCCTGCAAGAGTAGATGCTGTAGTAGTTTCCTCACAGCATGATGCAGAGGTAACTCTTGAGCAGATAAGAGAGGACATAATCGAAAAGGTAATAAAGGCTGTTATCCCCGCAGAGCTTCTTGACGGAGATACCACATACTTTATCAATCCTACGGGCAGATTTGTTGTCGGCGGACCAATGGGCGACAGCGGACTGACAGGCAGAAAGATAATCGTTGACACCTATGGCGGATATTCACGTCACGGCGGCGGAGCTTTCTCGGGAAAGGACCCGACAAAGGTAGACCGTTCTGCTACTTATGCCGCAAGATATGTGGCTAAGAACATCGTAGCAGCAGGCCTTGCCGACAAGTGCGAGGTAGAGTTCGCTTATGCGATAGGCGTTGCAAACCCTGTATCCATAATGGTCGATACGTTCGGCACAGGAAAGGTCGCTGACGACAAGCTCGCTGAGGCTGTAAACAAGGTGTTCGACCTTCGCCCCTCGGCAATAATCGAGTATCTTGATCTCAGAAAGCCGCAGTACAAGCAGCTTGCAGCCTATGGTCACATAGGCCGTGAGGACCTCGGAGTTTCGTGGGAGAAGACCGATAAGGTCGAGGCACTCCTTGAAGCAGTAAAGTAAGATAAGACACTGAGAGCACCGAAAAAATCGGTGCTCTCAGTCTGTCGATAAACTCAAAATAGTGCAGATTTTGCCTCGTCAGGTCTGTACATTCGTACAGACAGACTCGGCTGGAGTGAGGGGAGA
>CAMMYU010000167.1:0-3840 GCA_946528545.1 uncultured Ruminococcus sp. | reverse complement strand
CCTGCCATAAGCTTGTCTATATCGCAGCCTGCAACAGCTATCGGCAGCAGACCCACAGCAGTGAGCACCGAGAATCTTCCGCCTACATCATCGGGAACCACAAAGGTCTCATAGCCTACCTCATCAGAAAGCTTTTTAAGGGTGCCCTTAGCCTTATCGGTTGTAGCAAAAATTCTTGTCTTAGCCTCTTCGGCACCGTACTTGTCCTCAAGAAGCTTCTTGAAAATTCTGAACGCAAGTGCAGGCTCGGTAGTAGTACCTGACTTGGAAATAACGTTCACGCAAACATCTCTGCCCTCGCAGATAGAGATGACCTCATTAAGATAAGCAGGATTAATGCTGTTTCCGACGAAGTATATGTCGGGAGTATCCTTTTTAAGGTCATTATAAAGGTTGGATTTGAGGAACTCTATCGCAGCTCTTGCGCCGAGATAAGAGCCTCCGATACCGATAACGATGAAAACATCGCACTTTTCCTTGATCCTTTCGGCAGCAGCCTTGATCCTTGCGAACTCCTCCTTATCATAATCGACAGGCAGGCTCATCCAGCCAAGGAAATCAGAACCCGGGCCGTTCTTTTCCGCAAGCAGCTTGTGTGCTGCACTTACCTGCGGAGCAATTGCCTTCAATTCATTCTCACCGACAAAACCGCTGAGATACTTAGTGTTAAGCTTTAATGACATTTTAAATTACCCTTTCCTTACAGTTATGAGCAAGTGTTAAGACATAATGCTCTCACTTTACTCTTAGAATAATTATACTATATCTTTCGGCATTTTGCAAGTGGTTTGAGTTTTGAAATCATTCTTTGTTGATTTTACACAAAATTTCAACTTAATAATTGTGAGGTCGGATAAATCAAAAAGATTGCTGAATTATTGACAATTTCTTAAAATACTATTATAATAGTTACAGGAGATTTATCTCCGACTATGAAATGAAAGGATTTGTTAATAATGATTCTGACTACAACAGAGAACATCGGAAGAGAATATGAGGTTATAGGACTTGTACAGGGCGGAACAGTAATGTCTGTAAACGCACTCAAGGATATCGGAGCAGGCTTTAAGAACCTTGTAGGCGGCGAGCTCAAGAAGTACACCGAGATGCAGGAGTCTTCAAGAAAAGTAGCTACCGAGAGAATGGTAGCACAGGCACAGAGCCTTGGCGCAGATGCTATCGTAGCTGTTCGTTACGGCTCTTCGTCCATCACACAGGCAGCTTCCGAGGTAATGGCTTACGGCACAGCTGTTAAGTTCAGGTAATATCCGAACGTTCGGGAAAGCTCCGTTTTTCGGGGCTTTTCTTTTTTTGAAAATTTTTTTCGAAAAAAATCTTTTTTTCTGCAACTATATGCAAATGCTCAGGGTGTATATTACAGAAACGCACAGAACAGTGCAGACATCAAAAGGAGGAAAAGAAAATGGTAATCGCAGTTTTAGGAGCTTTAATGGGTGGATGCATCATAGCTTGCAGAAAGATCGACACAAAGCTTGCATGGCTTTGATACGCAGAGCAGCTTACGAAACATTAAAAGAGGGTGAGAGAATGAAACTGGCTATCTTTTCAACACTTATTGTACTGGCGATCATTGGCTTTGCAGCAGCAGAGGCACTTACAAGCCTTAACATCTGACAGAAAACATAATCACCGCCCGAGATATGCGGCGGTGCAGAATAGACAGGGACATTCGCTCTTCTGTGTGCAATAGTGCATGGAGGGGCTTTGTTTTTTTGTGCAGACGTTTATAGAGGATTGAAAACGTTTAGAATATTAAAAAATCATAAAATGTTAGGATAGGCTATTGAAAAATCAGAGGGCTTGTGGTATAATAACTGTGTATGAAAATGACCGTGTGTGGTTTTCAAAATTTCCTTTTGAGGTGATAATAATGACAGAAATGGAACTGTATTCGCTGTGGCTGGAAAAGGCTGTAGATGACCCCGATCTTATTGAGGAGCTCAAGTCCATAGAGGGCGATGAGGAGGCAATAAAAGACAGGTTCTACCGTGATCTTGAATTTGGTACGGGCGGACTGAGAGGAGTTATCGGTGCAGGCTCGTTCAGGCTCAACATCTATACTATAAGACGTGCTACACAGGGGCTTGCCGACTATGTGAACGAGTCCTTTGAAAACGGCAGCGTTGCTATTTCCTATGATTCGAGAATAAAGTCCGATAAGTTTGCAAAAGAGGCTGCGGCTGTTCTTGCTGCAAACGGGATAAAGGTTCATATTTATACAGAGCTCATGCCGACGCCTATGCTCTCATGGGCTGTAAGAGAGTGCGGCTGTCAGGCAGGTATTATGATAACTGCTTCGCATAACCCTGCTAAGTATAACGGCTATAAGGTTTACGGCGAGGACGGCTGCCAGATCACTCTTGATGTTGCTAATACTGTTATTTCAAAAATTAATGCTGTGCCTATGTTCGGCGGAGCAAAGGTTATGGACTATGAAGAGGGCGTAAAAAGCGGCATGATCTCCTACATCGGTCAGGAGGTATTGGAGAAGTACTTTGCTAAGGTTCAGGAGCAGGGAATTCATACCGACCTTGTTGCCGACAGCGGACTTAAAGTAGTTTATACACCTCTGAACGGTACGGGAAACAAGCCTGTAAGAGAGATACTCAAGAGAATAGGTATCAAGGAGGTTACTGTAGTTCCCGAGCAGGAGCTGCCTGACGGTAATTTCCCGACCTGCCCGTTCCCGAACCCCGAGATAAAAGAGGCTCTTGCAAAGGGTCTGGAGCTTTGTGAGAGCGTTAAGCCCGATCTTCTTCTTGCTACCGACCCCGACTGCGACAGAGTTGGTATTGCGGTACCGGGTGATGACGGCGAGTATGTGCTTATCACAGGAAATGAAGTAGGAGCTATGCTCCTTAAATACATCTGCCAGGAGAGAACTGCCCTCGGCACAATGCCCGAGAGACCTGTTGCAGTAAAGACTATAGTTACAACAGACATCTGCAAGAAGATCGCTGCCGAGTACGGAGTTGAGCTCAGAGATGTGCTCACAGGATTTAAGTTTATCGGCGAGCAGATAGGCTTCCTTGAGAAGGACGGAGAGGACAACAGATATATCTTCGGCTTTGAGGAGAGCTACGGCTATCTTGCAGGCTCTTATGTAAGAGATAAGGACGCTGTTGTGGCTTCCATGCTCATCTGTGAAATGGCTGCGTTCTACAGAACAAAGGGTGTTTCGCTCCTGCAGGCAAGAGATAACCTTTATGCTCAGTACGGCAACTATGTTCATACACAGAGCTCCTTCCAGTGCGAGGGCGCAAGCGGTATGGAGAGAATGAAGGAAATAATGACAGGCCTCAGAAACGATCCTCCCAAGGCTATAGGCGGACTGAAGACCGAGAAGGTCGGTGATTATCTCGCTTCCGAGGAGACAGACCTTGCTACGGGCGAGAAGACTGTTATCGAGCTTCCTAAGAGTGATGTTCTTGCATTCAGGCTTGCTGACGGTGCAAGCGTTATCATCAGACCTTCGGGTACTGAGCCTAAGATCAAGGCATATTACACAACTATCGGCGACACAAGAGAGGCAGCGGCTGCTCTTGAAAAGACAATATCAGAGGATTTCAAGAATATCCTCGGCTTCTAAAGTATAATGATCACTGCGGCTTCTGCGGAGGCCGCAGTTTTTACAGAGTTTTCCATGCCGAGCGTAGCCGGGGAACAACGCCGAAGGGCAAAGCCTGCACTATCTATCTCCGCGTTCAAGGCAGGAAAAGTTTTAAGCAAAGCCATGACGCGTGGCGGTGCAGGGTTTTCCCTGCAAAAGTTCAAAAAAACACTTTACTTTTTCGGCAAAGTATAGTATAATATCTGTAA
>CAMMYU010000166.1:0-10131 GCA_946528545.1 uncultured Ruminococcus sp. | reverse complement strand
CTGCGGCTACACGCTTTGCGTTATGACCTTTTTCATTTGTCATAATAAATTCCTCCTATTTTCATAATTCTTTTAATGTATACTTTCTTCGGTGGTATACACTTCCAAGTGATACTATTTTATCACAAATGCCTTTATTTGTCAATACAATTATCCGGATTTTTATGAATTGTGACAATACTTAACGTATTTTTCATAACTTTTTTATAATACACACAGGCTGACCGCATACTGCCCCGATATTCCGATATAAATGCGAGAGGGTTACCACAGCGGTTCAACCTTTATCAAATGCCTTTTAAGCTTAACAATATCAAGTGTGTTTACACTATCGTTGCCGTCGGCATTTGCACAATCGAGGGCATAGCCTGTAAGTGGCTCAGCCTTGATAAGGTGTCTCTTTATCTTAACTATGTCAAGAGTATTTACCGCACCGTTGCCGTCAGCATCACCTATGAGATCAAGCTCGGGAGTGAGCTCCTCAGTGAGCTTTCCGTCCTTGACCTCGACAGTATATGTGCGTGGTACAAAGCCCGGAGCTGAGAAGGTTATCTCGTGAATGCCGTCAGCAAGGCTGAGCTCAGCCGAGCCGTTCTCAGATGTCGAAGCAGCTTCGCCGTCAACGCTTATGCTGACGTTTTCGGCTGACATTGTCTTGTCATTTGCGTTAAGTGCGATGTCCAGAGTGACTGACGCTTCTGCGCCGTCAAGCGGGATAAATGTGAAATTATAACGATTTGCATACTCCTCAGCAGCAGTGCCTGTGTAGCCGTATATTTTGAATCCGCTTATTTTTCTGTATTGATATCCGAAAGCATATTCGCCTATCGTTTCAACATTTTTAGGAATAGTCACACTGTCCATTGAGCAGTAATAAAAAGCATGGTCACAAATTTCAGTAACGCCCTTGCCTATAGAAACATTCTTCAGGCTTGTTTTATTAAATGCATAGCGTCCGATCTTAGTTACTTTATCAGGTATAGCTATCTCTTTAAGACTGCTGCATTCACTAAAAGCATCAGCACCTATTTCTTCAACCGAATTTCCCAAAATTACAGTATTCAGCAGAGTGCAGCTCTCAAAAGCATTTTCACCAATTGATTTTACACTGTTCGGAACGACTATACTCTCAAGCTTGTTACAGTTGTAAAAAGTATAATCTGCAATTGCGGACATCTTATTTGAAAGCTTTGCTTCTTTCAGCTCTTTACAACCGCTGAATGCATATTTTCCAAGCTCTGTTACACTATCAGGTATTGTGATAGTTTTTAGCGCCTCGCAGCCTGAAAATGCACTGTTACCAATAGTTTTAAGAGCCGATGGAAGCTTCATATTTTCCAGCTGTGTACATTCGTAAAAAGCATTGTCACCTATCGCTGTAACAGTTGACGGAAGTACTATATCTGTATAGGTGTATTCCGAAAATGCTCTGCTTCCGATCGTTGTGATACCCTCTTCAAGCGTAAGCTTTTTTAATGATGCAAAATGAGTAAGAAAGCTATCCTTATCCATTCCGTTTATTACGCCTGTTTTGCCTTTGGTTATTACAAGCTCCTCGATGTTATCAAGCCCCGAGTTTGTCAGATCATAGCCTACAATATCCGCAGGAACAGTCACCGATTTGATTGGAGTATTAAGAAATGCAGAAGAGCCTATAGAATCTATACCGTCAGGTATTACGAGTTTTTCGGTCAGTACATTGCACTCACCAAAGCACCCTGCTCCGATCGTTGTGAGGTTTTTCGGCAGCTCTGATTCTATTTGCAGCTTAGCATCTTCCAAAAAACACCAGCCTCCAAGCGTAGTTATCGAATCGGGCAGTTCTGCATAAAGAAGATTGGTGCAGTTTCTATAACAATATTCACCCAGACTTTTTGTTCCGTCGGGTATAATTGCCGATTCAATTGATATACAGCCGCTGAATGCTTCATCGCCTATATCTTCAAGCGAAGCAGGAAGCTGAACAGAATACAGCCCTGTACAGTCCTTAAATGCGCACTTACTGATATGAGTTATACTATCCTCAAAGGTCACCTTAGCAAGGCTCTTATTCTGATACATCATAGGATATTCCCTATAGCCTCCGTTATAATACGGCTCAGCCATTTTTCCGGTATGTCCGTATGTCAAATGAACATACAACGGAGACAGACCCGTATTCATATCTGTAACAAGGTCAACAGGCATTGTCAGCTTTGATATACCTGTACAATTATAAAAAGCGGCATTCAGTCTGACAACAGAGTCGGGTATTACAACCTCATAAATGTTTGTACAGTAATCAAAGCATTCTTCTCCGATCCTTTTTATATCAGACGGAATAACAAGCTTTTTGATATTTCCTTTATATCCTGACCAGCCTGATACTCCAAAATACTGAGAATTTATCCACAATCTGTAGCTGTTAAAATCATGAGCATGACCTATACCTGTAACAAAATCAGAAACTGCCGAAGCTGTGTTTGAAATCGTGCTTACAGGTTTTATATTAACAGACATTAAAAGATTCAGAACATCGACTGCATCTATTTTCATACTGCTGAGAGTAGAAAGTATCCCGCTGATTATATTAATAGCCTGCCGCATATCATCAAGCGTAGTTATTGATATTTCAGCTGTATTGGCTGCATGATTTACATCATCTCTTCCTACACTCCATTCATTAAAGGTAAGAGTTTCGCCTTTATTCTTTGCCTCATATTTTGCTTTTGCTTCAGCATATAAAGTGGGCACCTCTAATGCTTCGTCATATATTTCTTTTATATAATCATATTTTGCATCATAAGTGCTTTCAAAATTGGAGACTATTGAAGCACGATCAACAGTTGAATATAAACCTGATGATAAGGCATCAAGGAATTTTCTTGCATTGAGATCAGACAGCGCTTTTCCAAGATCGGCGTCTGAGAGAATTTTCATCTCATACTCTGCAAACTTATTCAAAGGATAAGTCTCGCCCTTGCTTGCAAGAACAGCAGCAAGAGACTTGAAAATCCACTGCTTTTCCAGGAAAGCAGACTGCGTTGGCGCAATACCCTCCATTACAGCTTCAAAGCCTGCAATATTTGCAGCACCCTTATAGTCAGTATCATTAAGGTTCTTAAACTTCTCAAGGAAATTCAGATAGCAATCTCCCTCGGCACTGAGGATATGATCCTGACCGTTTCTCTGAAAGCCCCATGCCGAAAGCGGCATAGCAGGGATATAGTCACCGGGGATATTGTAGTTATGTATGTTTTTCAATGACTTGTCCGCATTTCTCTTTACTGCAGGGCACGCAAAGGTATAACCAAATACATCACTTGTTGAAAAATACTGCGGATAAGCCGCGGGAATATACTGAGCCAGTATATTTGCGACTGCAGCTCCCCTGCTGTGACCTGTAACAAGAATAGTATTTCGCTCATTCTTTGAAGTTGAAGCATACAGATCAAGATAAATATCCAGCGAATTCATTACGTCATTTGCAGCTTTAGAAAATCCGAGATGCGAATCTCCCGAGCCGAGATTGAAATCGCTGAACCACTCAGCAGAGTCAGGTGTTCCTCTGATCGTCAGAAGGAACAGTCTGTTATTGCCGACCTTTTTGTAACCGAGACTGTATCCGACAAAATCATTATCCTCATAAGTAGCAGTACGCTCGTAGTTATACGATTTATATGAGAAACCCATTCCACCGTACACAGTTTCAATATTGTCTTTGTTGTACGCAGAGCTTGCAAGCTCAATGCCCAGCTTTATCAGGTCTGTTTGCTCGACATTGGCATTCTGAGTCAGCATATTGTCATTATAAACAGCAGAACCGACTCTTCCTACAGTTGTGTCATCAAGGCCCTCCTGAGGAACAGTTATATCATCTGATGCCGAAGCAGGCAGCGTATTTATAACCCTGTTCAAATCATCGGCGGGCAGAACAGCCATTCCAAACAGCATTGCCGCAGCAGTCAGTCCCGATACAAGTCTTTTACGTAATTTCATAGTATCACCCCTGGATATTAATAATATATACTAATTATAGCATAAATCGCAGTCTAAAACAAGAGAAAACATCTGCAAAGCTTAGATTTCTCCGAAACTCACAAAACAAAAAGTATACTATTGTTTGATTTATACTATCCTTTAGGGTAGTTTTATTTGAATTGCCCCCAAAAAGGGAGCTGCTGTCTCAAAAATTCTGTCTGCATCTCAGTTGTATTCATCATCATTCACCTCTCTTGATTGTTATTCCAACTATTAAGTTTTACTTAAGGCAACACACAATAAATCACAAGCACCTATCAATTTTCTGGTAGGTGCTTATTTTATAAACCAAGTTTATAATCACCTATATATAAAAATTCAATAAAAATTTTAATTTTGATATACACGGATTTGACTATTTTATAAAAATGTGGTATAATAATATAAAGATTGGAGGTATTGTATATGAGTTTAAGGATTTTTACAAATGAATCAGACATTCCAAAAGATTTAGCATCCAAAGTAATAATTCAAAACGACGATTTTTTCGATACACAAACATTACTTTCAGACAAAAAGATTGTAAGGGAGATTATTAGTCAAGTTGATAATGGAAGTTATCACTCTGAGAATTATTTTATTCCTAGAAATGAAAATATAGGAGCAATATCAAGAGAATATTTGAGCACTGGTAGTAAAACATTAATTAATATTGCATTACACCCAGATTATTGTTTTGACATAATAGAGTGTGGTAATAATGCAATACAGATATTACCCCTCATAAAAAATGGAAGTATTTTATGGAGAAAGCCAACAGCTGTATACTCTGGACAAGAAGAATGTGATGTTATTTACAAAAATCAAAAGTATAACAATTTCTATGATTTACTGGATACAATATATGAGGAGGAATAACAGTGTTTAAGCTTAAAGAACAAATAGCAAATTGTTATTTTGACATTCAATTTAAGAATGGAATTTCACTTATAGTAGGTGATTCAGCTACTGGAAAGACATTTATGTTTAAGCAGTTAAGTAAGTATTGTAGCTGGAAAAAGATACCTTGTGTTTTATATAATCATAGCATTTGTGATAAATCAATAGGCTACATCAAAAATATGTATAACGAAGAAAAACCTAAGTTGGTATTTGTTGATAACGCAGATATTATTTTAAATGAATCCTTTGTTGAGTTTTTGAAACAGCTTCCAAATGATACATCAATAATAATAAGTATAAAAAGACAATACGGATTGAGGCTAGAGCCATGTCAGTATTTAGACATACATTATGACGGTAAAACATTGACAACGGAGTACAGACAGATATGATACTACTATTTGAAGATAATAAAGATACACCAAGTAGCAAACTGCTAATAAACAGTTTAGGTGGAGATAGCATTAAATTTTCATCTGGAGCAAGTAGACTAACACACCGTATTTCTGGCTTAACAAGTTCAGTGAAAAGAATAACTTTCCGTTCAGGGATATTCATTCCTTCCGTCATATCAACCATATGAAAACATCTTTATAAAATCACAAGTATAAAACAACACATTCCCCTGCAAAAACAGCAGCCCCGATACCCATTCGAGTACCGAGGCTGTTTTATTTGTGCTATTAAATTATACCTGTGTCATCTTACGAATCATATCCACCGTCGTCAGAACCCGTCCTTCCACCGTCTGATATTGCTCTTATTGAACGTGTAAACACCGACCTCAAAGCTGTCCTGTTCAAGCTGCTTTTGTGTGAACCAGGCACTTGTCTCATTCTCGGCTCGGTTTATGACAATGTGAAAGCACACCGCAGGGATAAAGCTCTGACCGATCAGATAGCATTTCTCGCCCTTGTCATTTTCAGCTATGTCAACGATCATTACAACGTGAGTGTCATTACAAATGAAATCTCCGATCTTCAGCTCGCTGACGGGAATAACCTTCGATTCATTCTGCAAGGAGATCGTTCCTGCATAATTCATGACCTCTTTGAGGTAGTTGCGATACTGCTGCTCGCTGTCATCGGAAAGGGCGGCAGGTATCTCCATTGAAAAGCCCCCAAGTACAAGCATTCTGTGTCCGTCACGCCAACGCTCGTAGCTGCACTCGTCACCGTTTGAGAACTGGAACGATATTTTATCATACTGCTTGTTTTCATAAAAGTAATCGCTGTACAGTCTGATTATGCTGTCGGCACATTGCTGATAGCCCTCGTCGCCCAGGCTTATATCAAATATTGCGGCGGCATCATAGGGGCTCATTGTCGAGCCGTCATAAACAGGCAGCTTGACACCGTCGGGAAGAACGGGATAATTTCGCAGGTACTGCCCGAAGCTGCCCTTGTCAACGGGAATGCGGGTATAGCCCTCGGGCGGAGCGATACGGGTCGAAACGGTCGCACCGTCAGGGTCAACATTTTGAACGTGGTAATCAATATCCGACTTCTCAATAGTCAGCTTTGCAGCCCTCCACGTCGGATTGACACGGATATATATTGCCGTCAGCAGAGCCGCAAGAACGATAAAAGCTATCAGCAGTATTATCAGTATTTTTCGCTTTTTATTTTTGGGCTTGGCGGCTGTATCGGTATTATTCATCGTGGGTTCCTTCCTTTCGCAAACGAGTTTTTGATGTCCTCTATCTTGTCTACCGTACTATCCCATATTGGCAGCGGCTGCAAATCAACACTCAAATAGGCAGACTTTATTTGAATTTATACTTATCAAATCTGCACTTTATATGAAAAGTACCAAGCTCTATAACAAAGTACTCTCCTTTGTAGGCTGCATCGGGGTGACAGGCAGCAATACGAACAGAAATATTGCCTATTTCAGTTCTTTGAAAACCTTCGTTATTTCCTGCAATCAGATATTGAACCCCGTAATAATCCATATAATCATCTTCCGTTTCAATAGGTAAAAATACCTCAAACGGTATTTCAATATCTACTCCTAAAGATGAGAGATATTCTGCAATTTCAGGGTAAGCACCTTTGACCTCATCTATGAAATTTTGGCAATAGTCACACTGACAAACATTATCTCTCGTTTTGTTTTCATAGTATGATCTTGTTTTTTCGATATCCATATTGTACCCCCCACAACTTGGTGTTTAGTACATTATATCACTTTTAGAATATGAAATCAATACACTGAGGATTATACAAAGCCTTATTTTAATGTAAAGTAAAAAACCTTCTGCTTTGTTGACATATCTTCCTTTTTATTGTATATTCCGCCCTCAAAATTAAGAATGAACCGATACTCACCCGGAGGGAAATCATAGTTATATTCTTCTCTTTTGATAGTAAATGTAAATTCTTCTCCCGGCCTGAGATATACCGTTGCTCCGAGCGAAACAGACTCAACATTATAATCTATTTCTTTCCATTCATCATCGATCTTAACTTCAAATGCCTCATCAAAACTATAATAATATGAGCATGTTCTTTTAGATATGCTTTTACAACCTATATTTATAGTTTTAAAATCGGTCGGATAAGACTCTTTAATATCAGTAGTCTCAATGTATGGGCATTCGTCGATTGTTTTGTATTTTGTTGCTTCCAGAGAATAGCACCCCGAAAGCTGTAAACACATAACACTTACACAAAGAAAAATGATCCCGTTCTTAATGAAACAGTGCTTATTACCGATCATACGCAACCCCCTTGTCGGATAAATCTATTATTTCAGGGCTGTATTCTTATCAATTTGATTTACAGAGACATCATTATCTATCGCTATTTCGTTTACTTCTATATATCCGGACACTGCTCCATTTTCATCAAATTCTTTATAGTTCAGCATTATTCCTGTATATAAATCAACCGTCATAGTAAAGGCACTGCTATTATGTACACCTTCGATTATCACGCTGTTTCTTCCGAGGACCTCAACTGTATCTGTTATACTCCATTTCTCAAAATCAAAAAGATATGAGGCAGCGTATGTCTGTGGGAACAGGCATGAATTTCCTGCTGTCCCTAAATTCGTTATATCATTTCTGTTGAGATTCATAAGCTGACTATTATCCAGCATTACAACTCTGTCATTATCGCTTATAGCAAACTCCGCAGGCTCGGCACAATATGTTTCGGTATATTCATTTGTACGAAGATCAACAGTACTTTTCTCTTTGTCTGCTACATAATATTCGTTTATGGGTGTACCAAACTGGCTCTCTTTTTCATAAGATATCCCTTTTTCAATATCTGTCTGAAAGAATATATCTATAGGAGATGATATATTCAACGCATAAGTCATTGTGCCCTCGGCACTGTTAAAATAGTCAACACTGTTGAGCATTTGATGATATATATAGCTTTTTGATTCTATTGAATTCTTATCTATAATACCATTTCTTATATCGTCAGCATATTTGAGATTTGATATAACAGCTCTGCCATAACGCTCATATTCAGCTATACCCTTATCGATCAAGGCGTCTACCTCGTCTGCTGTGTAAACAGTTCTATCATTTATATGCAGTTCCAATTTTTTGAGGTTTTCGATTTTATCTTTTTCGGTTGGAAATACAGGAACGTTATTATTGCTTTTAACGTACTCGTCAGCAATCTTAGTTTTTGTGCTTTTATCCTCAGATATGCTTGAAATCTTTTCAGCTTTAACTTTAGCATTTGACCTGTCATTAACAACGATTACCGAAAAAATAGCTGATACTACCAAAATACTAAGTATAGAAGCCATGATCTCTTTACCGTTTTTTATCATTACGTTCACTCCTTTAATTATTCACATAAGCCTGTTTTCTGTTCAAATCAACCATTCTCTACCCAGCTCATTTCATAGTATCACCTCTTTAGTTTTTTTATCAGCCTGACCAAAACATAGCCTAACGCTCCTACAAGCGCAGTATTTATTAGCACAAATATGGCAGTCGGAATATCTATCGTTATCATTATTATCACCTGCATTTTCTGTTGATCTGATATCAATAATAGAGTTTTAGCTGCCCTGCATTTTACCGCAGAGCAGCTATATCGCCCGACTGATTCAGGAAAGGAAGTCGGGGGGATATCTACATTTCATCAGATTTTTTCTTTAATAAAATCGCTCAGCTTTTTCTCTATATCGGTAAATCTTTTGTCCTTGCGCACACGGTCGTATCGCTCCTGATTCAGCTTGCTTGCGAGCAGTCTTGTGCATGATTTGTTCTCACCATGAACATCATCAACAAGCCCTTGAACAAGGAAAGAGCTATGCTCTCCGCCTTTTGAGGTGTCATAAGCAGCCGCGTGCTCTGCTGCCTTTTCAATAGCGGCAAGTGCTTCGTCAAAGCGGCTGTCATACATATAGATAGCCGCACTCACCCGATACAGGTCTGACAGCTCCTTGTGTACGCTGAAAAAGTCACCGTCATCATAGAGCCACTTCAGCAGATCGGCAGCCTTCATAAGATATGCTGCCTTTTCTGCCGCAACACTTGTCGCAGGGTAAAGGCAGTCGGGATCTGCAAGCTTCCATATCTGCCTTGCGAGGAACAGCGTCAGCGACTCTATATTTTTCTTCATTGACATATCTCTGTCGGTATCCATCGTTTCATCGGCAAGCAGGATATTTTTGATAAGCTCTCTGCTGCTGTCAATGCTGTCCTCGTGAGCAACTGCACTTTCACCGCTGTAATAGCTGCACAGGTTCAGGTAATATCGGCAGTCCTCTTTGAGCTTTTCATTGTCGGTCAGACGAATGACCTTGCCGAACAGCTCGCTTGCAACCCCAAGATATTCGATCGTTTCCTCTTCGTCAACATGAGCAAGAAAATACGATTTCCCAAGTTCAAACATCAGCTCTGGAGAATCGGGGTACTCATCAAGCACCTCCTGTATCAGGGGGATATTATTATTGACCTTGTGTTCCACATAGTTTTCTTTTATCTGAGCATTAAGCTCATCTATACGCTGCTGCCGTTTTATCTCGTCCATACCGTATATCTCATCGGTAGACACGTTGAAAAGGCAGGCGATTATCGGCAGCATAGAAAGCGAAGGCTCGCTCTCTCCACGCTCCCATTTGCTCACTGACTGAAAGCTCACGTTAAGTCTTCTTGCAAGCTCGTCCTGAGTCATGCCACGCTCCTTACGCAGCCGTTTGAGATTTTTAGATACATATAGTTCCAAGCATATCACCTCGGGCTTATTTTTATAT
>CAMMYU010000165.1:0-11063 GCA_946528545.1 uncultured Ruminococcus sp. | reverse complement strand
GCGTATTAGCCGTGCGGCGAGCACCGCGGAGCGAAATAGTGCAGGCTAAAAAGCTATATTAATTCTGCACTAACTATTTCCGCGTTCAAGTCAAGAAAAGCTTTAAGCAAAATTACGTCGCGTATTAGCCGTGCGGCGAGCACCGCGGAGATAGATAGTGCGAAGCTAGGCCTCGTCAGGTCTGGACATTACGTCCAGACAGCCTTGGCTTGTTGGAAGAGGAAGGGGCTTCGCCCAATTTGCCCCACTGGGGCTGTCGCCCCAGACCACATTAAAAGAACTTTTGCAACAAGCAGAAGGCAGGAATAAACCTGCCTTCTATAATTATAATAATTATAATCTTTTTATCCATTCAATTGCAGCAGGCATCCACTGTGCAGCTACAGGCTGAATGTGCCATTCATTGGTTGAAGTGGTTTCATCTGCATTTGCAAGACCATGACCGCCCCACTCATAGATATGAGATTCAAACGGTATTTTATGCTCTGACAGAGCACACATATACCGCAGGCTGTTCATAACATTCACAAGCCCGTCATCGGCACAATGCCAGATAAAGGTCTGAGGAGTGTTCTCACTGACACGTTCCTCCATGCTTACAAGAGCCCTTATCTCTTCGCTTTGCTCTTCACCGATAAGGTTCTGTATTGAGCCCTCATGCGTATATGCAGGGTCGGAAGTTATAACAGGATATGCGAGAATAGTTCCGTTCACCTTAATGTCTTCGGGCTCGCACCCGAGAACAGATGTCACAAGCTCCGAGTTCCAGAAATTTGAGATTGAAGCTGCAAGATGACCACCTGCAGAAAAACCGCAGACAACTATTTTGCCGGAGTCAATATCATATTTTTCAGCATTCTCACGGATATACTTTACAGCAGCAGCGCACTCAAGAAGATCGGTCGGCCATTTCTTCCGATAAACCGAGTATCTCAGAACGAAAGCCGCAAAGCCTGCTCCAAGGAAGCGAAACGCTATCGGGTCTGCCTCACGCTCCGAAAGGAAGTCATAGCCGCCGCCCGGAAGCACCAGCACTGCCCTTCTGTTCTTTCTTCCTATCTCCTCGGTAACAGTATTGGCATAGCAGTCAAGAACAGGCTCACAGCCCTCTGAGCTCAGGCCTGCTTTCTCATAACCGACCTTCAGTCGGACAGTATCTTTTATCATAATCAGAGCTCCTGTTCTCCGTCATCGGTATAAGCGTTATCGTCTGTATAATCGGTATCCGCAGTATAATCTTCACTGTAATCATACTGATCGTCATTGTTGTTGACATCAGTTTCTTCTTCGGCTTCACTTGTCTGTTCAAAATGAGCAGTTTCGGTCTTGGTTTCGATCTTCTCAGTCTCACCCGACAGGTTTACCGTAACTATAAATCCGTCATAATTGTTGCCTGATATTGAATAGGAATAGTCTTTTCCGTCAGCGTTCTGAGGGATCGGGATCTTTGTGGTTCTGTCCTTGCTCTGTCCGACATAATAGATCTCGAACGAGTCACCCTCATAAGCTGTGAATGACAGCGGCTTCTCAAAGGTATATTTTTTCAGGAATTCAAGATATTCATCAAGGCACAGGCTGTTCTCAGCCATTATCTCGGAATGAGGAACACCCACATATCTGAAATGGTTAGATACAAACTCATGACCTGTCTCTGCTGTCTTGTCAGCAGGATACCTGAGTATCATTCCGTATTTGTTTGCGTTTGCAAGTATCCAGCTGCTCTTTCCGTCACCTGTATAAGATGCATAGCCGCCCGTAGCTTCATCATAGACCATAAAGTCAAAGGTAAGACCTGTCTGGCTTTCGTCAATGCCTGTCGATGAGCCGTCAGGATTTTCGGTAGTGCTGTAAAGGAGAAGCGATGTATCGGAAGTGCTGGAGTAATACTCTCCGACAAGCTTCTGCAGGGCTGTCAGAGCTGCTCTGTCAGCTTCCAGTACAGTTGTGCTGGCAAACATGATCTGAGTGCCGTTATCTGAGAACAGATACGAATACAGCGTATCGGAATCAGAAAGCTTTCCGCTGTACTTATGAGCATCATTTACAAGCACGAGAGTACCGTTTGAAAGCTCCCTGTTGTCTATTTCCTCATAACGATAGTTTTCTGTAATTTTCTGCTCTTTTTTCTCTGCAGTCTTTTTCTTCTTATCGGAAGAAGCAACTACATTAGTAGTGCTCTGAGGCTTATTTCTTTCCAGAGCCTTATTGCTGCACGAGGTTGTCAGCCACAGAACAAGGAGCAGACACACCGCAAGGGCTGCCGCTATATTTTTATACTTATAGTTTCTTTTCAGAATAGGAGCAAACTGCACGATAATCATCTCCTTCACGTTCATCTGTATAGGCATATAATTAGCCAAATTTATTATATCACAAAAAGGTGAATTTGTGAACAATTAATAAGATTTTTCTTTTAACTTTCGTTCATTCGACCAAATATGATGTTTTCCCTTTATGCAATAAGTACAAAAAAGACCCGTTATCACTAACGGGTCAATTTGTTTTATTCTCAATTACGGCAATAATCAAACACTGACTTCACAAATGCTCTGCCCTCGGGAGAATCGGCAAGCTTTTCAACGTCGCAGGCGCAGACTACGACCTTTCCTCCGTTTTTTTCATACTCATACAGAAGCGACAGGCTGTGATTGCGCTCAAAATTGTCGATAGTTCTGACGATTACTTTTATATCCTCTTTTCTGTCATCAAGGATAACTGCTCTGGAATTGTGAACTATCTCAAACCACTGAGGGGTTGAATACTTCTTTGAAGCAAAGCCCGAAAGAGCCTTGTGCTCTGTATCGACTACAAGTCCCATAGTACCTACAGGGCGAGGCTTTTTCATCATATCGGAGATAGTCTTGAACATCGGGTAGCACCAGAAGTCCTGACAGTACATACCCTCGATCGACTTATCCTCTATTTCTTTCAGGTCGGGTATAATAAGCACCGTCTTGCCCTGAGCGAGAAGCTTCTCTGCTTCGGAGTCAACGCTTCTGAAGATGTATACGCCGTCAAGCTCTGCATTTTCGGTCCTCGGAACAACTGTGAGTTCGTACTCATTTGCTATATCCGTGCCATCAACGCTGAGCTTCAGGGTAAGGTAGGTTATCTTCTTTACACTCGGGATATTAACGCTGATATTTGTAATATCAAGATAGTTTTCTCCGTTCAGTGCAAAATCCTGTGAGCCCTCAGCAAGCAGATTCTCACTGTCAGACAGAGACCATTTCAGTTTTCCGCCGTCAAAGCCGTCTCTGTAGGAGCATATCTGCACTGCGGCTGTGAAGCTGCTTTCCTCTTCAAGAACATAGTCCTCAAATCTTGCAAGCAAAACAGCATCATTGCAGAAGCCTCTCCACTTTTCGGGAGTGATAAGACCCTTGCTGTCCATAAACGCATCAAGAATGCCTACCAAAGCAGTTCCCTGTCCTGTGAAGTCCTGAATATCAAGCACCTGAAAGCCTGCCAGAAGCTTTGAACGAAATACAGCTTCAAGCTCCTCCTTATAGCAGGCAACAGCAAGCTGTCCCGAGCACTCAAAGTAATCCTTGTCAAGTGACAGTAAGCCCTTTGAAGCAAGTCTCTGCCTGAATATCTCGAAATTGCGGGGCTTTAGCGAGCCTGTATATTTCTGTGTCTCGTCAAAGTCGGGGAAGGTTTCAAACTGTCCTATCTCATGGGTGACTATCGGTACCTTCGGAATAAAATCTGCATCTGCTTCCGAGGCCTTAACTGTTTTCATAGTTGTTCCGTACTGTATCTGAACTGTGCCGTCCTTACCTGCTTCGGTAGAATGTGCCCTGACTGTCGGGTGAATAACGCTGTCATAGTCATGCTCAGTTGACGGCTTATCCGTCTGTATATGTCCGAGAGGCGCATCACACATAGCGTATGAGCCCCTTATAAGCCTGTCCTTGGCAAGGCGGACACCTACAAAGAAATCATCATTATCAAGCACGCAGGGATACCACTGAAAATTGTTTGAGCCCTGAGTATAAAGGTGTCTGCTGTCGAAGGCTTTATATCGTCCGAGAATGCTGTTCAGTATCTCCTGAGAGCCCCAGAGCTCATTTCCGAGAGACATCATACAATATGAGGGGTGATTGCCGAACGCTCTGAGCATACGGAAGCCCTCTTCCACGAGGAAATCCTGCTCTTCCTGATTGTGGTTTTCGTCCTCCGGAGTTGTTATCGTGCCCCAGAACGGAAGCTGAGGCTCCATATAAATTCCGAGCATATCAGCGGCAATAAATGCAGCCTCGGGCGGACAGCAGGTATGATAACGGTAATGGTTTATTCCGTAGGATCTTGAAATTTCCAGAACCCTGAGCCAGCTTTCAAGGTCGGTAGGTGCAAAGCCCGTTTTCGGGAAGATCATTCCGTCATGCTTGCCCCTGAGAAAAGTCGGCTTTCCGTTTATGGTGAATTTGCCGTCCTTTTGCTTAAAGTCACGGATACCTATGATGTGCTCGCTTACATCACCCTCAACATCTAATCTAAGATAATAGAGATTCGGATGATGCTCGCTCCAGAGAAGACATTCCTCACCAAGCTCATAAATGCAGTCGAGCTTACCGCCCTTTATTTCATAGGTCTTTTTATCGGGTCTGTGGTTTATCTCACTGTTGAAGCTTTCTGCGCTGACAGAAATCTCACACTCATCAGCTCCGACAAGCTCCGCTGTTATACGAACACACCTGTTCTCAGCATCAGAGGCAACTGTCACATTTTCAAGATATTTATCCGCATAGCACCTGAGCTCAATACTGCCTGTAATGCCGTTCCAGTTGGTCTGGGTGTCCTGAGAGGTAAGATGACCGCCTCCTGTTTTATAGCCGACATTGCATACTCTTACCGACAGCTGATGCACCCCTGTCCCTATAAACTCTGACAGGTCATAAATATGGGGTGCTACAAGGCTATCCTGCACACCGAAGCTTTTGCCGTCAACATAAACTTCTGTTATTCTTGTTCTTTCAAGAAAAAGCTTTACGGCTTTGCCCTCACACTCATTGAAGTCAACGCTCCTTGAAAACCACGCATTGCCCTCGAACTTATAAATATCCGTGAGATAGCCGTCAGGGCGCTCGGGATTTAGCTCACCCTTTCTTGCATTTGAAGTGGTATTCGGCAGTGTGATCTCATCACTGTAGACAGGATTTGTGATCTTACAGTCCTTATCCATAAAGAGCTTCCACACACCGCTGAGGTCTATTGCTTTGATCATATTCTTTCCCCCTGTATCATGATAATAATTCATTTGTAATTATATCACAAAAAAATCATTGTTTCAAGGATAATATATTACATTATAGCAATAAAATAAACCTGCCGAGGTGTCGGCAGGTCTGAAAATCACTTTTTGGTAAGGAGCACACAGCTAAGCGGTGCAAGTCTGAGATCAAGTCTGTAATTGTGCGCCCACGGCTCGCCGTTCAGGCAGTTTGAGCCGCTGTAAATATCACGGTCCGAATTCAGAAGCTCATAGTACTGTCCCTCGTCCTCGACAGCTATACAGCAGCCCTGCATTCTTGCAGAGAAATTGAACACACAGTATATCTTTCTGCCGTTAAGATCATTTCTCACAAACGAATAGAGCGACTGGTTTCTGTTATCGGGATCCAGCCAGCGGAAGGACATTGAATTAAAGTCATGACAGCTCAGTGCAGGCTCGCTGAGATAGATGTGGTTAAGAGCCTTTATATACTCATGAAGAGAGTCATGCTCGGGGAAGCTGAGAAGGTTCCAGCCAAGCTCCTTATCCTCACGCCACTCGATGTACTCACCCAGTTCATTTCCCATGAAGTTGAGCTTCTTCCCGGGGTGTGTCATCTGGAAGGTGTAGAGACACTTCATAGTTGCCTGCTTCTGCTCACGCAGCCCCGATGCCTTGTCTATCATAGTACACTTTCCGTGAACTACCTCGTCATGTGAGTACGGCAGGATATAATTATCGCTGTAGAAATAGCTCATAGCAAAGGTCATTTTGTTGTGATGAGCACGTCTCTGATCGGGCGGTGTTTTGATATAATTGAGGGTATCGTGCATAAAGCCCAGATTCCACTTATAGTCAAAGCCAAGTCCTCCGTACTGAACGGGTGCCGTAACCTTTGTATAATCGGTGGAGTCCTCGGCAAAAAGCATGACATCGGGGTGAAGATTGGTTATTGCATAATTCGTATTTTTGAGAAACCAGAGCCCTGTATCATTTATCGGATTCTCCTTTTTGCCGTACTTATATATAAGGTAAGCGACTGCATCATAGCGTATGCCGTCGATATGGTACTTTTCTATCCAGAAGTTTATAGCCGACTTCATAAAGCTGAGCACATGAGCCTTTGAGTAGTCAAACATTGCTGTGTTCCACTCTGAGTAGCGTTCCTCTTCACGGTCGCTTTCATAAACATATCCGCCGTCGTAAATGTGGAGTGCAAAAAAGTCTCTGACAAAATGCACGGGAACAAAGTCAAGGATAATGCCTATGCCGTTTCTGTGGCAGGCATCAATAAAGCGCATAAGACCCCTCGGCTCGCCGTAACGGCTGGTAGCAGAAAAATACCCGGACACCTGATAGCCCCAGGAGCCGTCAAAGGGGTGCTCTGTAAGTGGGAGAACTTCAATATGAGTATAGCCCATCTCCTTGATGTACGGAATAAGCAGGTCTGTCATTTCATCGTAGGTGTAGAAGCGCTCGTCCTCTTCCTTATCGGGCTTTATCTTCCATGAGCCGAAATGCATCTCGTATATGTTCAGAGGGCTGTCGAAATTCTTAGTGCGCTTTGAGAGCCACTCATCATCGTGCCACTCAAAATGCTCAAGGTCATAAATAATTGAAGCATTTTTAGGTCTTACCTCGCTGTAGAATGCAAAGGGGTCGGAACGGTAATGCTCCTCGCCTGACTGCGTTGTTATTACAAACTGGTAAATGTCACCCTCACGGGCAGCTGTCTCGGTGTGCCAGACACCGTTCGGGTCACGCTCCATCGGGTACATACTGCCCCCGAGACATAGCTTCACATTCACAGCGTTTGGTGCGTAGGTTGAAAAATCAACATTATCTCCTTTGATATGTGCTCCGAGCATTTCATAAGCCCGTACACTCTGGCCGTTAATAAAACCAGCGGCTCTTATCATTTTATCAACTCCTGTATCAATAGTATTCCCCTGTGTAATACAGGGGAACGCTTTTATTTATTAACATGGTCCGCAAATCTCAGGAAGGCTTCCTTGCCCTCGGGAGTTCTCTTGTAAACTCCTGCGTGCTCAAGCACCTTTGAGAACACTATTCCGATCTCTTTTCTGAGTATCTCATGGACGTTCTCGGAGGTAAATTCATACTTAGCTTTAAGCTCGTCTGCCCAGTCGGCATGAGAGCTTATTTTCTCATCAGCCCTTATATCAGTGCCATTCACAAGCGCATCAGCAAGCAGAGCCATTTCTGTCTTTAATCTTGAGGGCAGAACTGCAAGTCCCATAACCTCAATAAGGCCGATATTCTCTTTCTTTATATGGTGAAGCTCCTGATGAGGGTGATAAACTCCGAGAGGATATTCATCGGTTGTAATGTTGTTTCTGAGGACAAGGTCAAGCTCAAATCTGCCGTCTCTCATTCTGGCGATAGGTGTTATAGTGTTGTGAGGCTCGCCGTCTGTCTCTGCAAAAACGAAGGCCGCTTCATCGGTGTATGCTCTCCATGCTGTAAGTATCTTATCGGCAAGGTCAATCAGAGACTCCTTATCATCGCTGTTAAGCCTTATAACGGACATCGGCCACTTTACAATTCCTGCGCTTACATTCTCAAAGCCCTTGAAGCTTAGCTTTGTCTCAACAGGCGCCTTTGCCATTGCAAAGGTGTAATGACCGCCCTGAAAATGCTCGTGTGCAAGAATAGAGCCGCCAACTATAGGAAGGTCGGCATTTGAACCCAGAAAATAATGCGGAAACTGATCTACAAAGTCAAAAAGCTTTCTGAAGGCTGACTTGTCTATCACCATTGGAGTATGCTTTTTATTGAAAACTATGCAGTGCTCATTATAGTAAACGTAAGGCGAATACTGGAAGCCCCAGTCCTCACCGTTTATAGTTACTCCGATAATGCGGTGATTCTGCCTTGCAGGTGAGTTCACCCTGCCTGCATAGCCTACATTTTCATAGCAGAGAAGGCACTTGGGATAGCCTGTCTGCTTTGCGTTTTTTGCAGCAGCTATCGCTTTAGGGTCTTTCTCCGGCTTTGAAAGGTTTATGGTAATGTCAAGCTCGCCGTACTCGGTCTCAGCTATCCAGCGCATATCCTTTTTGATGCGGTAGCGCCTGATATAATCTGTATCCTGCGAAAGCTTATAGAAAAAGTCTGTTGCCTTAACGGGGCTTTCTTTATAATGCTCCGAAAACTCACGGTCAACCTCTGAGGGTCTCGGTGTGAGCAAGCCCATAAGCTTTGTATCGAAAAGGTCACGGTAAACTGTTGAGTTCTCGCAAATGCCCTTCTCGCAGGCAAAATCCAGAAGCTCCTTCAGGGTGCTTTCGAGGTCAATGTCCGAGAAGCTCTCCGCAGGCTCTTCATAGTCATCCAGCCCGAGCGCTTCAAGCAGCCGGTTTGTACAGTAAACTCTGTCAGATTCGTTTATAAGGCCTGTTTCAAGGCCGTAGGTCACAAGCTTTTTTATGCTTTCATTTATCATAAGGGTACTCCTTTCACCTTTTATAAGCTATATATAATTATAGCCTATAAGACATTATTTGTCAATCAGATAGAAAGAGCAGTTAAAGAACTAATTGTTAATAATGTATTAAACCGAGGTAATAGCCCTTGACAAATTTTAGAACTATGGTATAATTGATTTAACATAGTTGAAAGGCTTTGACAGGAAAAAAGGCGTTGTCAGGATTTTCAGAGAGCTGCTGGCAGGTGTAAAGCAGTATGACGGCTTCGCTATAACTCGTCCTTGAGCTTGCAGGGTAAACGGTTTTCAAGTAGCTTTGCACGGGGCTCTCCCGTTACAGAGATACGCATTGATAGATGCGGCTGAGGTGTAAGATGTAAGTCTTGCATGAACAAGAGTGGTAACACGGGTGATTTGCTCGTCTCTTAGGATAGAGACGGGTTTTTTGTTTGTGTCACTTTGTGTCACTTTGATCTGCTTATGATTGCTTTTAACTATGGGATAGAAATTTATCTGAGGAGGAAGCATTTATGAAAAACTATGACAAGTATCAGAGAGGGTATTATATGCCCCCCGAGAGATGTATGGACTGGGCTGACAAGGAGTATATCGACAAGGCTCCTATATGGTGCTCGGTTGACCTGAGAGACGGAAATCAGGCGCTCATTATTCCGATGAGCCTGGAGGAGAAGCTGGAGTTCTTCAAGAAGCTTGTGGATATCGGCTTTAAGGAGATAGAGATCGGCTTCCCAGCTGCATCGGAGACTGAGTATGAGTTCTGCCGTACACTGATCGAGAAAGACCTTATCCCCGATGATGTGACTATTCAGGTGCTCACACAGTCAAGAGAGCACATTATTAAGAAGACCTTTGAGGCTATCGACGGCGCTAAGAATGCTGTTGTTCACCTCTATAACTCTACCTCTGTGGCTCAGAGAGAGCAGGTGTTCAGAAAGTCAAAGGAAGAGATCATCAAGATTGCTACCGACGGTGCTAAGCTCTGCAATGAGTATAAGAAGCAGGCTAAGGGCAACATAATGTTTGAATACTCGCCCGAGAGCTTTACAGGCACCGAGCCTGAGTTTGCAAGGGATATATGCAATGCCGTAATAGACATCTGGCAGCCCACCCCCGTGAACAAGGTCATTATGAATCTGCCTGTTACAGTTGAGATGTCGCTGCCGCACGTTTATGCTCAGCAGATCGAGTATATGTGCAAGACCCTCCATAACAGAGAGAATGTTATAGTGTCGCTGCACCCGCACAATGACAGAGGCTGCGGAGTTGCAGACAGTGAGCTCGGACTGCTGGCAGGAGCTGACAGGATAGAGGGTACCTGCTTTGGAAACGGCGAGAGAACAGGCAACGTTGATATCATAACACTTGCTATGAATATGTTTACTCACGGTGTTGACCCGAAGCTCGACTTCTCCGACCTGCCGACACTGATTGAGCTCTATGAGAGAGTTACAAGAATGAAGGTCTATGACAGACAGCCTTACTCGGGCGCGCTGGTATTTGCTGCATTCTCGGGCTCACATCAGGACGCTATTGCAAAGGGTATGAACTTCAGAAAAGAGAGAAAGTCAAATCTGTGGACTGTACCTTATCTGCCTATTGACCCGCACGATGTAGGACGTGAGTATGACGGTGACGTTATCCGTATCAATTCTCAGTCGGGCAAGGGCGGAATAGGATTTATCCTCAGAGAGAAGTTCGGATATGACCTGCCTAAGAAGATGAGCGAGGAGCTCGGCTACAAGGTCAAGAGCGTTTCCGACCACAGCCATAAGGAGCTTATGCCCGATGAGGTATACCACATCTTCAAGGAGGAGTACCTTAACAAGACTGTGCCTGTTGATATTACAGAGGCTCACTACGTTCAGAAGTCTGACAAGGCTATAGGCTCGGCTGTGACCGCTGTTATAAACGGAGAGAAAAAGTCCTTCACAGCAGAGGGCAACGGCCGTCTTGACGCTGTGGCAAACGCTATCATGCAGGGACTTGATTTTGACTTCAACATTGAAGTTTACACAGAGCACGCACTGGAGAGAAAGTCAACCTCCGAGGCGGTTTCATACGTTGGTATAAGCTGCAAGGACAAAATGTTCTGGGGAGTCGGCAGAGATTCCGATATTATCGTATCTTCTGTAAAGGCTCTTGTATCTGCAATAAACAATGCTGCTAAGTAAAATTTTGCATAACGAAAGCCCGTGAGTTTCCTCACGGGCTCTGCTTGTTGCAAAAGTTCTTTTAAAAGGGGGCTGGGGCGATAGCCCCAGTGGGGCAAAGGGGCGAAGCCCCCCTCCCAACAAGCCGAGGCTGTCTGGACGTAATGTCCAGACCTGACGAGGCATAGCTTCGCACTATCTTGCTCCGCGTTCAAGGCAGGAAAAG
>CAMMYU010000164.1:0-25893 GCA_946528545.1 uncultured Ruminococcus sp. | reverse complement strand
GTCCAGATTTTCGTCAGATTGCCTAAATTCGACGCAGGCTTGCTGACGCAAGTCAAGGAGAATTTGGGTAATATGACGGATAAGCGGGTCATCAAGCAGGCTTGACACGGCAGATGATGTGCAGAGGCGTTAGCCGCGGGTCGTGCGGTGTTGCCTTAATTATACTACAATTTTTGAGCAAAGTCAACAATAAGCACTCATATATATATATATATATATAAGCCGACAGATAAAAACCTGTCGGCTTTTTTTATTCAAGCTCAAAAGCGCCTGTATATAACTGATAATACTGCCCCTTCGCAGCAATAAGCTCATCGTGAGTTCCACGCTCGATTATGGAGCCATGATCAAGAACAATAATAACGTTAGAATTCTTTACAGTTGACAGTCTGTGAGCTATTACGAAGACTGTTCTTCCGTTCATCAGTCTGTCCATACCCTTAGAAACTATCTGCTCAGTTCTGGTATCAATAGAGCTGGTAGCCTCATCAAGAATCATTACCGGCGGATCTGCGACCGCAGCTCTTGCAATAGCAAGCAGCTGGCACTGTCCCTGTGAAAGATTTGAACCGTCTCCTGACAAAACCGTATCATATCCAAGCGGAAGCTTCTTAATAAAGCTGTGAGCGCCCGCAAGCTTAGCTGCTTCGATACACTCTTCATCGGTTGCATCAAGATTGCCGTATCTGATGTTTTCCATTACAGTTCCTGTGAAAAGAACTGTTTCCTGCAAAACTATTCCAAGAGACTTTCTTAGTGATGATTTCTTTATTTTGTTGATGTTGATATCATCATACCTTATCTTACCGTCAGCAATGTCATAAAAGCGGTTAATAAGGTTAGTAATTGTTGTTTTACCTGCACCTGTAGCACCTACAAATGCAATCTTCTGCCCGGGTTTACCATAAAGAGTGATATTATGAAGTATCATCTTATCAGGCTTATATGAGAAGTCAACATCATAGAATCTTACATCACCCTTGAGTGGTGTATAATCAGTAGTTCCCAAATCCTTATGATAATGCTTCCATGCCCAGATGCCTGTCTTTGTATCAGATTCAACAAGCTTACCGTCAACTTTTTTAGCATTTACAAGCTCGACATAGCCGTCATCGACTTCGGGCTCCTGATCAAGAAGTGCAAAAACACGTCTTGCACCGGCGATACCCATTACAACAGAGTTTATCTGCGGTGAAATCTGCATAATAGAACCCGAAAACTGTCTGCACATTCCAAGGAAAGGTACAACTACCGCAATTGAGAACGGAAGTCCTGAAAGAGATACATTCTTTACTTCAAACTCCATAAATAATCCGCCCGCAACTGCAACAAAAACGTAAATCAGATAGTTTACGTTATTAAGTATCGGCATCAGTGTATTAGAGTAGTAATTTGCTTTATATGCAGACTCAAAAAGCTCATCATTCGCCTTATCAAAAGCCGCCTGAGCGTCCTCTTCGTGATTAAATACCTTAATGACCTTCTGACCGTTTATCATTTCCTCGATAACGCCCTCGGTCTTGCCTATAGACTGCTGCTGCTGCAAGAAGTACTTAGCAGATTTTCCGCCAATGCGCTTAGTGATAAACACAGTTATAAATGAGCCGATCACTATGACAAGACCCATCAGAACAGAGTAGTACATCATTATGCATAGGATCGTCGTAACTGTTATAAGTGATACCAGAAGCTGAGGAAAGCTCTGAGAAATCATCTGACGCATAGCATCAACGTCATTAGTATAGTGGCTCATTATATCGCCGCGCTGATTGGTATCAAAGTATCGTATAGGCAGTGACTGCATGTGATTGAACATTTTCGTTCTGAACTTATCCAGAGCCGACTGTGTAAATACTGCAAGAAGCTGATTATAAAGCACTGTCATCAGAAGCGCTACAACATAGATACCGCCGAGAATAAGAACAAATTTCATTACCTTAGGCGAAGTTTTCTCCCAGCTCCAGCCCTTTTCACGGGCTTCCTCAATAACAGCTATGACATTCTGCTGGAAGATCGAAGGCAGTGCTCCGAGTATAGCATTAACAATTATCATGAAGATAATCAAAGGAAGCAGCTTCGGGAAGAAACCGAAAAGAAGCTTCATTAATCTGCCGAATGTACCTTTTGTCTTAGGTCTCTGCTGAGTATTCATGCCTTCACCTCCCCGCTCTGATCAGAATCCTGACGGTTCTGTGAATAGTAAACTTCCTGATAAATTGCATTAGTTTTGAGAAGCTCTTCACTGGTACCTATTGCATTTATCTTTCCTGCATCCATAACGATAATTCTGTCAGCATCCTCAACAGAGGCTGTTCGCTGAGCAATAATAATCTTTGTAGTCTCAGGAATATATTCTCTCATTGCCTTGCGTATAACAGAATCAGTTTTCGTGTCAACCGCAGATGTGCTGTCATCAAGAATAAGAATCTTTGGTTTTTTCAGAAGAGCTCTGGCAATACAAAGTCTCTGCTTCTGACCGCCCGATACATTTGTTCCACCCTGCTCTATATAGGTATCATAGCCGTCGGGCATCTGATCTATAAATTCATCGGCACAGGCCAGATGACATACCTCCTTGACCTCGTCAAGAGAAGCATCTTTATTACCCCAGCGTATATTATCAGCAATAGTTCCCGAAAACAGTACATTTTTCTGAAGAACCATTGCAACGCTGTCACGAAGAACAGTAAGGTCATATTCTCTGACATCATGTCCGCCGACCATAACAGAGCCTTCGGAAACATCATACAGACGAGGAATAAGTTGAACAAGCGAAGATTTTGCAGAGCCTGTACCGCCGATAATTCCGATTGTCTCACCTGACTTTATATGGAGATCAACGTGCTCAAGCACATTTTCCTCTGCCTTTTCAGAATATCTGAATATAATGTCATTAAAATCAATTGAGCCGTCTTTAACATCGGTAAGAGCATTCTCGGGAGACACGATACTGCTTTTCTCATTAAGAGCTTCACAAACACGCTGACATGACTCTTCCGAGAAGGTTATCATAACAAATATCATTGAAACCATCATAAGTGATACAAGTATCTGGAAGCTGTATGTAAGAAGAGTCGAGAACTCGCCAATGTCAAGAGAACCACCGTTTGTTGAAACGATTAGTTTGGCACCGAATGAAAGCACGAAAAGCATTACGGAATAAATGCAGAACTGCATAAGCGGTCCGTTAAACGCAAGAATTCTCTCTGCTTTAGTGAATATAGCCTTGATATTACCGGATGCATTTGAAAACTTATCTCTTTCAAAATCCTCCCGGACAAAGGATTTTACAACTCTGATACCCTTGATGTTCTCTTCAACAGAATTGTTAAGAGCATCATACATAGGAAATCCTTTTCTGAAAACAGGCAGAGCTTTTTTGGCAATGAGAAGCAGTCCGCCGCCAAGAAGCGGTATAATAATAACAAAGATAAGTGCCATCTTTCCGCCCATAATAAAAGCCATAACAAATGAGAAAATCAGATTAAGCGGTGCACGGATAGCTGTTCTGATAATCATCATAAAAGCCATCTGAATATTCTGAATATCCGTTGTAAGCCTGGTTACAAGTGATGCATTTGAAAACTTATCAATATTCGAGAACGAGTACCTCTGAATATTTTTGAATACATCTTTTCTTAAATTTCTTGCAAAGCCCGTGCTCGCCTTCGAGCAGAAAACACCTGCAAGATAGCCAAAAATAAGAGAAAACACAGAAAGAAGAACAAGCTTCCATGCATATCCCAGGATCACCGATGTTGAACAGCCTTTGTTAATGTCATTTACAAGAAGAGAAATAACATAAGGTATTAGCGCTTCAAGAAGCACCTCTCCAACTACGAATATCGGTGTAAGGATAGTAGCCTTTTTGAATTCTCTTATGCTTCGGGCAAGTTGTCTGATCATATTATCCCTCCACATTACATAAATTCACAAAATACATTATAACACCATTATAAATAAAAGTCAACCTGACCACATTCATTTAACAGCATTAAAACACTATATTCACAATAAGAATCAAGTTTCTGAGTATAACACCAGCAGCTTATTCAGCATAGTATAAAATGTGCAGAGGCTTATCGCTGATGCACTTGATATAGATCGCAGGCGGCGTCGTAAAATGACGGCGTCTGTCTGCGAATTATAGAAATATGTGCAGAGCATTCAGGCGATTGACACTTTTAAGTTTTTATGGTATAATCATTCTGTTACATATAACTCTCAACAAAACAGAAAGGTAATTCAAATGAAACTTAATAAGAACTTTATAACTCATTCAAACGGAAAAGATCATTTTATTGTATCTACAGGTTCTAATAATTTCAACGGAATGGTCAAGCTTAATTCAACAGCTATGTTTATAGTTATTTGTCTAAAAAAGGATACAACCGAAGATGAAATAGTTGCAAAAATGCTTGAATCATATGAAGTTGATGATGCTAATGCACGTAAAGCTGTAAAACACGTTGTTGAAAAGCTGCAAAGCATTGGTGCTATTGATCTGTAAGGAGCAAAATAATAAGGAATGTTTAAAAATGAGTACTAATCCTGTAAAATGGCTGTATACAGTCCTTGGGAAGAAAAAATGGTTTATAGTACTGCTTCTTCTGATACAGACGGTTATCGGAGGAAGTTCGGTAATATACGCATTACTCCTGAAAAAAATAATTGATAATGCCGTTTCGGGCAACAAAAACGGTTTTTTAGCTTATTTTATCGGAATTATTCTGCTTATATGTGTTCAGATAGTGCTTAGTCTTCTCAACAGGGCTCTTACAGAGTATTCAAAGGCTTCTATTGAAAACTCCTTGAAAAACAGATTATTTGAAAACCTTCTTTACAGAGATTATTCACAGGTATCCTCTGTTCATTCCGGCGAATGGATGAACAGACTTACAAATGATACTGTTGTTTGCGCAAACGGCGCTACAAGCATTCTGCCCGGGCTTGCAGGCATGGTTGTTAAGATGATCGGTGCTGTTATAATGATTCTTATAATTGAGCCGAAATTCGCTTATATACTGATACCTGGCGGGATTGTAATATTTCTTCTTACATACGCGTTCAGGCGGGTACTGAAAAGACTGCATAAGCAGATTCAGGAAAGCGACGGAAAACTCAGAATATTCATGCAGGAACGGCTTGAAAGTATGCCTGTTGTTCGCTCCTTTACAGCAGAAGAGCAAAGCTTAATGGAAGCAGAACAAAAAATGAATGATCATAAAAAGGCAAGAATGAAAAGAATTACCTTTTCAAACCTGTGCAATCTCGGCTTTTCAGGTGCAATGAACGGAATGTACCTTATTGGCATCGGTTACGGCGGATATGGAATAATTAACCATTCCATAACGTATGGTACAATGACGGCAATTCTGCAGCTCATTGCTCAGATACAAGCCCCCCTTGCTAATATTTCGGGTTATCTTCCGATGTATTTTGCTATGATTGCAAGCGCCGAGCGTCTTATAAAGGCAGAAACCTTTAAGAAGTCTGATGAACCGCCTATGAATAAGGAAGAAACCAGACAGTTCTATAAAAACAGCTTCAAAAGCTTCGGATTCAGAAACGCATCTTTTTCATACAGTGCAGATGATGACAGCCCTGTAGTATTATCAGGTCTGAACATTGAAATAAATAAAGGAGATTACGTTGCCGTAACAGGTCATTCAGGCTGTGGAAAATCTACTATTCTGAAGCTTCTTATGGGGCTTTATTCTCTGGACAGCGGTGAAAAATATATAATTGCAGACGATAATCATAAAATGACAGATAAATACCGCAGCTTGTTTGCTTATGTACCTCAGGGCAACCAGCTGATGAGTGGTACAATCAGAGATATAATCTCACTTTCAGACAGAGAAAGAGCTCATGACGATGAAAGAATAATGTATGCCATGAAGATTGCCTGCGCCGATGAATTCTATGATACTTTAAGAAACGGTCTTGATACGGAGCTGGGAGAAAAGGGACAGGGGCTCTCAGAAGGACAGATGCAGAGGATTGCAGTTGCAAGAGCTATTTTCTCTGATTATCCTATAATTCTTCTTGATGAAGCAACCAGTTCCCTTGATGAGAACACAGAAAGAAAGCTTCTTGATAACCTGAAAACAATGACTGATAAGACTGTTATTATAGTTACTCACAGACCTAAAGCTCTTGAAATATGCAGCAGGCAGATACAAATGAGTAATGACGGAATAAAAATCACAGAAAAATAAAAACAGTCCTTTCGGGCTGTTTTTTATTGTATATGCTTGATTTTCACATTTCACAGTGTTATAATATGCTTGAAAACTAATTAAGGATGTATGTTATGATAAAGTCAGAGCTGATAAAAAAGCATAAAAAAAGGATTATTCTTTCTGTTATAATGCTGCTTATAAGTATTGCTGCTATTGTTTTTACAGCTAATGATTATGAACTGTATAATACAGCAATTGTCAAGGTCACCGATATTGATGAGCAGCTTGATTCATCTGTTACGGCACTGGTTAATTCTAAAGAAGAGTACTATACTCAGAGACTGACTGCAGAGATAAAAAACGGAGATCACAAAGGAGAAACCGTTAATATCATCAATAAATATGCATCTTCATTAGTCACCGATGAAAAATACAGCGTTGGAGACTGCTTGTTTATTGATCTGAAAGAAAAAAACGATTCAACCCTTAAAGCTGCCTGCATAGGCTTCAAGAGAGATACTTATGTTGTTGCAGTTGTTGCTCTGTTCTGCTTTGCAATAACACTTGTCGGCGGTAAAAAGGGGATAATGTCTATTTTAAGTGTTATATTTAATGCTGTTATATTCTATATTGCAATAGAACTGTATTTTAAAGGGGTAAACCTTTTCCTGCTTTGCTGTTTCTCTGCGGTAGTATTTAGCTGCGGCTGTCTGGCTATGGTAAGCGGTGTTAATAAGAAAACTGCAGCAGCTATCGTGTCTACGCTTATCGGCACAACAGTTACTATAAGCATAGCCTTTATTGTTCTGAGATTAACTAAAGGCAGCGGAGTAAGGTTTGACCAGATGCAATATCTGATAAGACCGTATGAAGTGATCTTCATTTCTGAACTCCTTATAGGCGGACTGGGAGCAATAATGGATATTTCAATCACTATGTCTTCGTCAATGTCTGAGCTTATAGATAAAGATGCATCAATAAGCTTTTCTGCTCTGAAAAAATCAGGAGTTGAGATCGGCAAGGATATTATGGGTACTATGACTAATGTACTTTTCTTCACATATGTATGCGGATGTATCCCTTTGATTGTTCTTGCTATGAGAAATGATACAAGGCTGTCGGATATCATGAAGAACTACTTGAATCTAGAAATAGTCAGGTCATTTGTAGGCAGTATCGGAATAGTGGCTACAATACCAATTGCAATTTATGTTTCATCAAAAATGCTAAGAAACAAGGAAGGAGGCAATTGACTTGGAGTTCGTTCTTGCCGGAATTCTCCTTATACTTATGATAGCGGTAGGCGGCAAAAGAGGAGCAAAAACTTTTGCTGCTTTGTATATTAACATTTTTATACTGATCTTCACGGTATTTCTTATAGCCTGCGGAATTAATGCAATTGTGGCTTCCCTGCTCGGCTGTGCTGTAATTGGTGTGGTTGTGCTTTTCATAATTAACGGAGTAAATATAAAAACTGTAACTGCATTTTTTGCTATAGCAACTGTATTAGTTATAATGACAGCCCTTATGCTTTACATAGGCTCAGAAACTCATATTCAGGGCTTTGCTGATGAAAATACAGATGAGATATGCTGGTACAGTCCTGAAATAGGTCTGGATATGACTCAGGTATCATTAGCTATGGTTTTAATGGGCTTGATAGGAGCAATAATAGATACAGCAATTGCTATAACCTCTGCGTTGAATGAAGTTTACGAGAACAATACTCATCTGACAAAAAAAGAGTTATTTATTTCCGGAATGAACATTGGAAAAGATATTCTTGGAACAACAACTAACACTCTGCTATTTGCATATATCGGCGGTTTTATGACCTTAGTTATATGGTTCAGGGCATATAACTACTCATTCTCTCAGATCATTAATTCAAAAGTATTCTGTCAGGAATTCTTACAGATAGTATCAAGCGGCACAGGCTGTATTATAATGATTCCAATAGCGGCCTTTTATATGTCAGTTGTTCTGACACGGCAAAAAAAGAAAGACTCTTGCTAACAACAAGAGCCTTTCTTTTTTGATCATGTAATTATGATGCTTATTCTTTTTTTCCTTTAAGCTCATTCATGCACTCAGCACATACAGACTTATCCTTAAACTCAACAACCTGCTCCTGACTTCCGCAAAAAATACAGGTTCTCTGAAATTTTTTAAGGATTATTTTATCATCCTCAGTATAAATTTCAACAGCATCCTTTACTGCGAGGTCATAGGTTCTTCTGAGTTCAATAGGAAGTACAATCCTTCCGAGCTCGTCAACCTTCCTTACTATTCCTGTTGATTTCATAAAAAAACTATCCCCTTTAGACAATAATCAACGTACAGAAACCATCTTTCTGTTTTTCCATTATATCAAATAAAATTTCAAATGTCAACATATTTCATTAAAAGTTAATATTTATTATTAAGCATAATTACCAAAAATAGGTTTGTAAATATTTCCAAATATATGTAATTTGCATTCATAATTTGATAAATATTTGATTATATCAATTTTAACAGTAAAATAATATTAACATTTTCTAAAAAGTGTCAGTTGATTTCATATTTGCATATAATACGATATCGGGTCCAAATTACACAAAGGAGTGACGTTTTTGGCAAAAAGCGAAAATTCTATTCTTGGAATTATACTCGGCGAAAATGACGAAAGCTATAAAGGTATAAGCCCGCTTCCGGAGGAAATGCCTGTTGCAATGGCTTATGTGCCTTATCAGCAATGGAAAGAAGTTTATGAAGATGATGTAGCACTTCAGCGAGGTACGATATTCCCATGCCTTGATAAACCTTTTTTAGGAGAGGAGACTGTAAAAAATGGCAATACTAAGTGAAAAAGAAAAGCTGATGCTCCAGATTCAGAACTGCAGTTTTGCAATGAAGGAAGCAGAACTGTTTCTTGACACACACCCAACGTGCCGAGAGGCGATTGAGTATTACCGGAAGCATAAAGCAATGAACGAAAAATATAAGAACGAGTATGCTGAAAAATACGGTCTAATATCCATGGATCAGCAAGAATCTGAGAAAAAATGGAGCTGGGTGCAGACTCCGTTTCCCTGGGAAAGGAGTGTTGACTGATGTGGCAATATGAAAAGAAGCTTCAATACCCTGTTAAAATAAAAAATCCTAATCCTGCATTGGCTAAGGTTATCGTTTCACAGTTAGGCGGTCCTGACGGCGAGCTCGGCGCTTCACTTCGGTACCTGAGCCAGAGATATTCTGCACCTACCCGTGAAGTTCAGGCAATCTTAAATGATATCGGCACTGAGGAGCTTTCTCATATGGAAATGATAGGTACGATCCTTTATCAGCTTACGAGAAATCTTTCAATTAAAGAAATCAAAGAAAGCGGATTTGACACTTATTTTGTAGACCATACTACAGCGATATATCCGATTGCGGCTTCCGGAGTTCCCTTCTCTGCTGACTATTTTCAGTCCAAAGGCGACCCCCTTACTGATTTGCACGAGGATCTTGCCGCTGAACAGAAAGCCAGAACGACCTATGATAATATTCTTCGGCTTGCAGATGACCCTGATGTAAGAGATCCTATTAAGTTTCTCAGAGAACGTGAAATCGTTCATTATGAAAGATTTGGTGAATGCTTAAGATTAACGCAGGATATGCTTGATTCTAAGAACTTTTATGCTTTTAACCCAAGTTTTGACAAATAGTTTTTTCAGGCTGAGTTTATACTCAGCCTGTTTTATTTCAAAACATTTTCTGCAAACGGATTAACATTTTATGCCAATTTGCTTTCAGAAAAAACTTTGATTTTATGGGCTTATCTCCTTGACATATAATAAAAATAGTGTTATAATATATATGAATTTAATTTTAACAATTAAAACATTAAATATAACACATTTAGCACTTTTTCAGGAGGAAGATATTTATGGCATTCATGCTTTATAGCATTGACGAAGCTATCGACGGTGTGTATGTAGTTACTAAAGCTCTGAACGGACAAGCAAAAGTCGGCACACTCATACATGTTATGGATGCCAGAGAAAACTCTGACGGCATAATTGTAGATTATCGTGTCACAAGAACAGGACAGAATTTTGTTGTTAAATTTGAAACCGTTAAAGAGTTCTGTAAATGGGTTAGACCTGATAAGTTTATAGCAAGGCATTATGATAATCTCACCAAGAAAGAGATCAGACAATATATTAAGGTTACAGACAGAACATTTACTTCATATTGCCTGCCGATCATTATTGTTCTGGTCGCTTTAATATGGATAGCATCTTTTGTACTCTTCAAGGGCGTTTTAAGAATAGTTTTAGCTGTTCTGCTTTCAGTTATAGCATTTTTTGGTGTTGTACTTCTGCTTAATAAGCAAAAGGAAAATATTAAACTGAAGCTATACAGCAAATTAAATATTGGTGTTTCATTCAAATAGCATAAAACCGCTGCATTTAATTGCAGCGGTTTATTTATGAATATAACAAAGCTCGTTCAATAAAAATGAACGAGCTTTTCCTTTAATGTCTTTTTCTGAAAAGGAAATTTGCTTTTGCAACTTTCTTTCTCTTTTTAGCCTGTTTAAGCAGCTCCTCTTTTGAAAGCTCAGGCACATCTTCTTCTGCTTCTTTTTCAAGAACAGCAGATTCAAGATTGTCACCTGAAACTGTTGTAATTATATCCTCGGGAGGCTTAACATCATCGGGAGATTCATAGAAGGGGTTATTCTCTTCAATCTTAACTCCACTTATAACATTTGAAGACTGCTCAGGTAAATTCACCTTAGCAACAGGCTCTGAGGTCACTTCCTCAGTTGCTTTAACTGTCTCAGCTGCCGCTTCAGTGTCAAAATCAAATCCGTCCATAAGATCAGTTACACTGCCGCCTAATCTGAGCGCCGATATTAGTGAAGCTTCGCTGTCCGATACAGCCACGCTGCAGTTATCATTCTCAGGGTTAGTGCGGAACAAAAGCTCAAGGCATTCAGCCGAGGACTTAACTATGCTCTTATCACTCAAAGCAGCAACAGCAAGGCTCTTTGCTATCCTGCTTCCGTCATTAATCATACATAATGCTGCAAGATAATCAGCTGATAGCTTTGATACTGCGCCCTCTTTAATTACAACCGACGTAACAGCGCTGTAGATTCTACCCTTAGCATCAACGATAACAGCTATCTGAGTATCACTATCCCCTGCTGCTGAGGGAGCTTCGGACTTAACCTTATCTGCATATTCTTTTACTGTTTTGACCAATGTGTTTATATCCATATTCACACCTGCTCTTTATCTTCCAAGCAGCTTTGCCTTTCTTTCAGCGGCAAGACGCTTGTTTTCTATTACTTTAGCTTTTATTACATCAAGCTTTTCCTTCGCCAGCTCCTCATCATACACAAAAGCAAGCGATATATCATCTTCAGTGCCGTAATGCGAGCGCTTAACCATATTGTTTTTCAGAGATGGAACAAATCCATCAATATTTGTAAGCTGACTTGCAATTATAGTATGATAATCAAGAAAATCATAATCGCTTCCAAACGATGTATAAAGACCGTCTGTAGAAACACATATTGCAAGAAGCTTCTTATTATCAACATAGAACTGATCAAACATTGATGCAGCATTCATATTACACATTGAAGATGTAATATTAGCAGGATTAGATTCCTCATAATCCATTATCATAGAGGTCTCTCCGTCTTCAAATACGGCTACAAGGCTTCCGTCACCGATCTGAAAACCGAAGGTATAGCCTCTGCCTGCAACTGCAGCAATTAATGTTGTTCCGTAGTATGATTCATAAGGTATTTCCTCAAACTCATCGTATGAGAACTTGCTTGTCTCTTCGGGCGTAACGGGATTTTTATCAAGATGTGCAAGAACCTTCTCGTTCCAGAGTGAAATTACCTGTTTTTCAATATTCCTGATTATTCTTTTATGATCTGTCTTAAAATGCTCATCAAAAGCATCGGGATCAGCATAAAACTTTTTTATCGTTTCAAGTGCAGCCTCAGTTGCACAGGCAGAACCAACATTACTTCTGAAATGCTTCTTGCTGCCATGACCGTCAGCAACAACAACAGCTGCATAACCATTCCCGACTTCATAAGCCGAACTGTCCTGACAAACAATTCCTCTTCTTTCATGGCTGGCTCCCATTACAGAGTGGCTGAAACCCTTAAACATATCTGATTCAAGCTCCTTCCGTTGTAATTCTGAATAACGGCCTACCAGCCTGTATCAAAGTTTACATTATCCTGTTCGTTCTGTTTAACAAGCTCCTGAATCTGCTGACCCAGCATCTTCTGCTTGGAAGCATATACATCTTCATCACTGAGTTCAGCCTCATTCTGATCTGACAATGTCATACTCTTGCTTCCGATCTGTGATGCTGTAACAGCTACGATCTTAATCATCTGTGCAAGCTGATTACCTGAATATGCATGTACAACAGTATCCTTTGAACCTGTAAACTCTGCAAGCATATCATCATTAGCTTCATTTCCGATACCAAGAGCAGCTTTAAGGCCAAACTTATACCAGCTGTTTTTGCTGAGAGCTTCAAGTCCTTCCTTATACTCATCAGAAGGATATCCGTCAGTCATAAGAAACATTACAGGCGCAAAAGACAGTGAAGGTGAATTAAGGAAGCTGTTTCTCGACATTCTTGAAGAAAGCTCCTTAAATGCAGCACCCATACTTGTAACACCCGATGCAGAAAGTCTCGTCCACTCAAAATCCTCAATAGCGATAGGCTCTGCATACATCCATTTTACATCTGTAGAGAAAGTAAGCACAGCAACCTTAACTTCCGTATCAGCCTCGCCGACTCTTCTTATCTCAGGAATAAGCTCCTCCATAACAGTATTGAGCTCACCCATTTTAGTACCTCTCATACTTCCCGAGGTATCAATCAGAAAGAAGATTACGAGACTCTTTCTGGAAACACCGGTAGCACCCAGCGGATCATCATCAAAATCAAACAGATCAAGATCATCAGCGGGCTGAGAAGCTACAGCTTTAATCTCCTGTTCAGCAGGAGCTGCCTGTGCAGTATTCTTTGCTTTATTCTTCTTGCTCATAGAATTATGCTCCTTTATAAATAATTGTCACTTATTAACCGAGCTTAGCAGTTACAGTACCAAAGTCGATCTCAAGTCCCTGCCATATCGGACAACCCTTACCGGGTGTAATATCATATAAATTGCCGTCAGGCATTTTAACCTTCCATGTATGGTCTGAACAGTTCTTGATACCCAGAACTCCGGGCTTCAGCTTATTCTCAACAAGCTCTCCCGCAACGGTAAGAAAATCATCTGAATCAGGGAAAACTTCACAATCATAGAACTTGCTGCCTATATAAAGCGGTCTCAGATGATCACTATTGCTGAATTCAAGCGTTGCAAAGGTCATTCCGCATTTAGGACATCTGTATGTAGACGGGTCAGGCATTTCAAACATTGAAGTAAAGTTTGTTCTGCCGCAGGTACATGAAATAATCTCAGAACGCAGTCTGATGAAAAGCTGCTGCCATTCATTCTCGATTATTCTCTTATTCGGCTCGGTAAGGCCCTCAGTAAAGGACTTGATGAATGCATCTTTAATATAAGGCGGATACATTCTCCAGAACTTAATTACATTATCATGTATACCTCTTACAGGTCTGTTGGAATCATCATCAGGGTCATATACAAAAAGTGCATCTGCTCCGTAATGTTTAAGCTCAGAAGCTTCTGTCAGGCATACATCCTTGACAACCTTCTCACCCTCCATGGGGTCTCCTCTGAACAGCAGCTTAAAGAGTACAACAGCCAGTGAATACTTATCAGTCTGCACATCCGGCTTTGCTATTCCTCTTACTATCTCAGGCGCCATATATCCCGGCTTTCCGCCGATACCGAAGTTACTTCCGTCAGGTGCGATATTATCACAGTCACAGACAAGAACAGCGCCCGTATCAGTATTGATAAAGAAGCCACCGTCATTAAGGTCCTGATAGCTCTTTCCGACTCTGTGAAGCTGTCTGAAAGCATTTACAATATTGATAACCGCAGTCACCATAGCGTAAAGGTCCTTAAATCTTACAGTCTGTCTGTTAGCTCTTCCCGTCAGCGGATCCATTACAAGCTTATATGTATTAAGAATATCAACAAACGAATCGAAGCTGTCAGGCTTTACCTCCATAAGATAACCAAAAGTACCGTCAGGAGCATCCTTTGTCATATATCTTGGCCACAGGAACTTGTTGCTTGGTGCTCCGTCTGTAATATTTTTCTTAATGTTGTTCTTGAATGCAGCAGGGTCTTTGATCTTTTTGATATCGTACCATTTAAGAGCCCATTTCATTCCTGTATATTCAACCAGATATACAGTACCCTGGCCGCCGCTTCCGATTACCTTCTCGACTACAGCCGTTCCGCCATACTCCATTTCAACTTCCTGACCGATTTTCAGCTCTGTCATGTAGTTATTTCCTCCTTAAGCATCATAACCAGGCAGTTCAGTTCCCGAAGCCTGGGTCACGAATTTGATTTTTTTCTGCATACAGTATTTATGTATATAAGAATTCTCATGACAATATACTACCAGATTAGGACAGTACGCAAAAGCATTCTTGTCAATGAATTTTACATTCTGCGGAACAACCAGCTTTTTAAGTGAATCACAGCCCGAAAAAGCATTCTCGCCAAAACCTGATACAGTATCAGGTATTACAAGCGTTTCGAGCTCGGAACAGCAAAAGAATGTATTATCACCGATTTCTAACAAGCCTGCAGGCAGTCTTACATTTTTAAGACTTACACAGGCATTAAAAGCGCCCTTATCAATCTTTTTTACCGAATTCGGAATAGTGATATCTGTAAGCTTTTTGCAGTCAGTAAAAGCATACTCCCCTATAGCCATCAAAGTATCAGGTAAAGTAATGTTTTTCAGCATTCCAAAGCCATCAAAGCAATAGCTGTCAATCTTTGTATAGCCTTCTTTAATACTAATTGACTTTGACAGCCTATGAAGCATAGCATCAAGCTTCTTATAGACCTTACTATCAATAGTAAGCTCGGGAGCTTTTTTAACTGATTCTTCTGAATCCTTGCTTTTCTCTCTTATAATCTGATTTGAAACATAACGCATTTTGAGCATATAAGTTACAACAGAGAGAACAAACTCTGTCTCCGACTCATTCATCATGCATTTTTCTTCAAGCAAAGACCTTGCATCGGAAACTGCACCTTTTCGGCTGTCGGAGTTAAGAAAAACATCTACAAGGCCTGCGTTAAATGCTTTTACAAGAAGCACCCTTTCAATATCCATATCAGGCAATACATCGCAAGCTATACCAACAAGCTGCTGAACATTTGCAATACTATCGCCGTATTCAGATACAAGTGAACGCATCAGGGTCTGAATCTGTTTTGTATTAGTAAAGCCCTTTATATTATAAGGAACAACATTTCTGCATTGCAGACATATTGCACTATATTCAGGGATTTCTGCATTACAGCACTCACATCGCATAAGCAACTCTCCATTCTTATGCCATACTTGAATGTCATACTATGACAAACTCACACTATAAATTATAACATTTCTATTAATATATGTCAAGTAAAAGCACAATATTTTATTAAAATTGTTATATAAAACTATCATTAGGAAAACTCTGTCAAACCTTGAAAGCGGCCGCAGATGTTTTATGCGACCGCTCATCAAAATCATTCAATTTTTACTGTGTTTTGCGGAGGCTTTCATTGATGTTGTCTACAAGGCCGCTGATCTCATTGATAGAGCTGCGGATAACCTCAGAGCTTTCATTTGTAACATTTACATTATCGTCCAGCGCCTTGAACGCATCAAGCGTAGTCTCAAGGATTTCAACCAGCTGTCCGACACTGTCTGCGTCCATTGTACTTGTTCCCTTACAGAACATAATAACCTGAGAAAGCAGATCATTTACAACTCCTGCTCTGTCACTTGTCTTAGCAGTAGAATCACCTATAGTGTCCATATTAGCATTTATATTCTTCAAGGATTCTTTAAGCTTATCGGAAAGTTTCAGGCAGTCAGCAGTGATCTCACTGAGCAGCTCATGCTGTGCAGCCAGCTCACTGTGTCTTGCGACAAGAACGCTCTTAGCATGAACGATACAGTTATCAGCAGTATTGAGACCTCTGCATATTGAAGTAGCCATATCGCGGCATGATTTATAACCGCAGGCATGACAGTTGAAGTTACGCTCCTCTTCTGTATGCTTACCCATCATCTCAAATACAGCATCAAGCTGTCTTTCTGTCGGAGGAGGTGTAGGCGTACTTGGTCTGTACGTTCTCTTGAAGTCACTGATCTTCAGTTCATCATCAAACTTTTTGAACAGCTTGTCATCTCCGCCTCTGAAAACGCCTGTCTTACGCTTATTCTTAGCAGACTTTTCAACCTCTCTCATTGTAGCCATAACATCAAACACAGTCTGATTAGTACCTGATGCAGGACCTACATTACAGCCGAATTCGCACGAAAGGACATCAAATACCTCAGGGTGCTTGTAATCAGGCATCTGAGCATACATATCAAGCTCAGGGTAAACCTTATAAACACCCTCGGACGTAGTGATGTTTATATCAGGATTATGCATCCACAGATTATCACGAAGTCCGCCCGGACGAGGATAAATCGAACCCAACTGACCCTGCATTTCTTCAAACTTGTAATCAAAGTCAGTCGGAGAATTTGTAGCGATCTTGATATCATTCTTATCAAAGTATTCATCAAGCTTTTTGAATGTAACGTTAAAATCTACAAGACCTGTTTCAAGGAACTCGTTCTTCTTTGCAATACAAGGAGAAAGAACAGCAATAGGATTTTCTCTTTTAAGATACTTTTTAATGTATATAGCAGCGCATAAAACAGGGCTGTGTATTGTAGACAGATTAGGAAGAAGCTTAGGCTGATAAGTTTCTATGTACTTAACAATAGCTGCACAGGGCTGAGTAATGATATTTCCGGCCTTTCTCTGTTCTATTGATCTCAGATGAGCCCATGTACAGATATCTGCACCGAGAGAAACGTCATAAATAAGGCAGCCCTTAGTTTTGAACCAATCAAGTATACCCTTCCATCTTGTCGGGAAAACAGTCTTGATAGAGGGAGTAACCAGTACAATAAGCTTTTCTCTGCCTACACGGGACATACAAACATCTGTATCATCAACATAGTCTCTTGCACCGTGCGCACAGCTCTTAACGCACTCACCGCAGGTTATACATTTCTCAGCATTAACGTGTGTAATAAACCTTCCATCCTCAAGCATTTTAGTAATGTTTGCCTCCGGTGCGGGACAGGCTCTGACGCAGGCATTACAGCCCACGCATTTATCAGGTTTTACAATAATGATATCACTGGCAGCCATTTGTAAAAACAACTCACTTTCAAAATATTATAGTAAATAATCAGTTATTTAATTGACTTAGCTTTTTTCAGAAGATCTCCAAGACCGCCGCTGCTCTTCGGAGCTTCCTTTTCAGGCTCTTCGTTCTTTTCCTCTTTAACAGGTGCGCTCTCTTCAGCTTCTTCAGACACTTCTTCGGAGGTATCAACCTCAGTCTCTTCAACATCTTCATCAGCAGCTTCATCTGATGGATCTGTATCCTCTTCGTCACTGTCTTCCTTTGAATCTTTACCTATAGACTCGGCAAGAGCTTTAAGCTTATCAAGTGCCTTGTTTTTCTTCTTGGGCTTAGCACCTGTAGCATATTCGTTATCTATTTCCTGATACTCAGGCTCATCGGGGAGCTCAGCTTCAACCATTTCAGGATTCTTAAATACAGGAACACCGCCTGCTGTAAGCTCATCCTTAGTATCTGAAATTAACTTTTCAGTCTGTTCAATGCTTTCTATTCCTGTCTTTTCAAACTCTAAAAGAACATTCTTCAGCTTAGCGACCTCATCGCCGAGCTTGGTAATATCATTAAGCATTACAGCCTTCATATTTTCGGAAGCAGCGCTCATATTAGCTGCATCATTTTTAGAATCAGCCTCTATCTGTGCAGCATTCTTTTCAGCCTCATATACGATCTGAGCAGCCTTATTATTGGCATCAGCGACCATATTTTCAGTAAGCTTTTTAGCATCTGCTTCAAGGTTATCAGCATTCTGTTTTGCAGTAGCAACGATCATATTTGCAGATTTCTGAGCCTCAGCAAATACAACGCCGAACATTGCGGATTCCTCACCGCCCGATGCCGCAGCAAGCTTTGTGCTTGTTTCGGATAACTGCTCCTCAAGCTCTTTGACCCTGGCTCTGAGCGAAACAAGTTCTTCCTCTTTGGCTTTATTGTCACTTTCGGCAGTTTTTAGCTTTTCATTCAATGCTCCGTTTTTCACCTGAAGCTCGGTAAGCTTGATGCTCTCATTTGCAAGTACAGACTTTTCAGCCGTCTCTTCATCAGCACCGTCACGCAGCTTTGCATTCATAAGTTTTGCAGCTCTCAGTTCATTTCTCAGTTCATAGACCTGAGTATAAAGATAATTAAGCCGAGAATCAACATCACCCTTATCGTATCCTCCGAACGCAACAGTTCTGATAAATCTGGATTCAGCCATATGTATAAACCTCCTAAATGATTATATCTATTCATACATTATTAAGTATATTTATACCACATATTTGCGTTTATGTCAATGGAGTTTTGTGCATTTATGCTTTATTTTCACAATTGCAACAAGTTCTTATACACATATTTGTAATATTTAACGGTTGAATGTAAAAAATTGTAACAGCAAAATGTTTATTAATTGCTTGCAGAAAATGATATTTTACTCCAAGAAAACACCCGTACAAAAGTACGGGCTGTTAATAATGGAAGCTATCCGACTAATTCTGAAATATCTCTGTTAATCATTACTTTCATATCTTTCTGAAAGCATCTCCCTGAAAAAGCAAAGTGCGGAACACTTATCAGCTTCGTGTTTTCCGGAAGTATATATTTATACAGCGGATCGGCAATAACTGTTTTCGGTGCTGTTTCTTTAAGGTAAGCCTCAATATCTTCTTCGGCACTCAACTGAATATCGCAGTCAGACAGCAGGCTTTGTTCAGTTTCAAGTGTGCTTACTACTCTTGCGCTGATTCCAAAATCATACCAAAGTGCCAATGCCATTGATACTGAACTTATGCTCTCCCCTATAATAACAGTATCACAGTTCTCAATGTTTCTCTCGGAAGAAGATTTGTCCGTATCGTTATTAAGCCCTCTCACCAGCATTTCTTTCAGCTTTTCGGGATATGTTTTCCCAAAGGGTACACCAATTACATACGGAATATCAAAATATTTACACATATATTTTGCAGCAGCAAGTCCCAAATATGATACTACCAGATTAATGCTTGCCTTTGCAGCATTCTTAATGCTCTCAAAGCTGCAGCCCATTGCAAGATTACTTACCTGATGAAAGCCGTTTTCTTCAAGCCAATTCCTGATTGCCAGTTCAGAGCCTAAAGGAAAATCAAGAGGTGTCATTCCTAATACATTTACCCCGAATCCGTCTGACCTTTTCTCATTTTTGCAAAAAGTCCTGATAACTGCTTCAAAAGCTTCTGACGCACCCTCAATATAAGAACGCATACCATTAGTATGGAGAGGAAGCGTTTTTATTCCGCTTCTTGCTTCTATCTCTGCAGCAGCTGCATCATAATCAAAGCCCGTCATCATCGGCATAGGTGAGCCGCAAATGGAGATAAACTCAGGGCTCTGGTCTTTGGCAGCAGATACAACATCTGAAATAAACTTTTCATCATTACCCATAACTGCGTCAATCTCAGTCAGAGCACTGATATAAATCTTTGATCTGACATCATACCAACGAGGCTCATCATGCGTTGAATATGTCGAATTGCAGCCGGAAGCATCATGTACTACAGTCAGTCCTCCAAGCTCATATAAAGCTGAGCATACTCCGGATGTATCAGCAGCATAGCAAGGAATAATTTTTGAAACGTTTTTCATAATATCCTCCTTACGCAAGACAGCTTGCGCAGCCAAGCCCCTTTAGCTTCAGAACTTCTCGTCTGTCCTTAGGTTTAATATAGGCATCTGTCATCAGCTCTGCGATCTTGGCAATGCCCGAAAAGCCGTAACAGCCGCCGTTTACAACTATATTTACAAAATTATCTGTCGAGAAATAATAAGCGGCCTTCTGACCCAGAGCTAAGATATGTTCATGATTTTGCTCAGGCATATCAAGCATATTAACATTAGTTGCCGACCATATCATAATATCGGGGGCCTTTTCACGAAGCTTATCAAAAGCCTCCTCTTCTCCTGCAGCTGTATCAGCTATAATATGTTTAACATTGAAGCCGTGCTCACATAAAAGGAGAGCCAGCTCAAACGGGCGGGTAACTACAGTAAAATCAATGGCTATCGGTGTATCACCGATAATCTTTCCAGCATCAGCAAGAGCTTTTTCTGCCGCCGCCTCATCACCCGAAAGGTCAGGCACAGCAATGCCAAGATAATCACAAAGAGTATTGTAGTTTTCCATGAGGCCCTCATAGCAGTAACGTGCAGGCAGATGCAGATGCTTTGCACCAAGCCTGTTTTCAAGCTCCTCGCCAGCTAAATACCCTGTAGGAATATAGCTTATATTCATTGCACATTCGGCAAGCTTCAGATACTCTTCAAAAGTCCTGCACCTAGTAATATCCCTTATCTCACAGCCTGCGCTCCTGATTATTCTGACAAGTTCAGAATCCTCATCTGTTGGTCTGTCATTGCCGACTATTCCAACAAACTTTTTGTTCATAGGCAAAGGCTTCAATGCGCCGTACAGCTGTGAACTCATTTTAGTAACAGGTGAAACTTCATGACGCATTGTAGGAGTCATATAACAGTCAACAAAGGTTATATCAGGATGCTTTTGAGAAAGCTCAGAAATTATAGCATCAAAATCAGCACCTGCAAAAAGATGTATACAGCTTAGATACAATAGAATAACAGGCGGTCTTCTGTCGAGCTTATCTATTATTTCACATACTCCGTCAACAATATCACTTTCGAGTGTTCCGTCAAACATATCTCTTTCGCTGACAGATATCCAGCTCATGCGGTCAAGCTCAAACATCTCTGCCGCAGTCAGAATTACACCGCGCAGACAGCCCTGAGCACAGGCAAAAATCTCGTGTGCTTCAGGCAAAAGCATACCCGAATGAACAATATTCCACATTCCTCTGGCAGGAGGATTATACTCCAGTCCTGTATCAAAAAATCCATCTCTGTTTGCATCAGAAAGCCTTACACAGCAAGGTTTATCCTGCTCTGCCCTGCTATTCATACTGCACCTCCGAAGCCTTCAAGTATCTTGTCCGTAACTGATTCAAGCTGACTGCATATACGGCTTTCAGGACAGACCTCTGAAACCGTTCTGCCCATTTTTTCCGCAAGCTGAATTTCATTGCTTCTGTCTATTGTTCCAATTACCGATGTTGAAAAATCATCTGCAAGTACCGAAACAGCATCATCTTCACCTTCAATATTTCTTCGATTAAGTATTATCCCACCAAGAGATGCATATCCTCTGCCCTTGAAGTTATCAACAGCCATACAGATATTTGCCGCCGCATATATCGACATTTTCTCACCTGATGTAACTACAAATACCTTATCAGCATAGCCCTTTCTCATTGGCATGGAAAAACCGCCGCATACCACATCTCCCAGTACGTCATAAATTACAATATCGGGCTTATATATTTCGTATGCGCCTAATTTTTCAAGTGTTTCCAGTGCATTTATAATTCCTCGCCCTGCACAGCCGAGACCGGGAACAGGTCCGCCTGCCTCCACACATTTTACTCCGTAAGCGCCTTCGTGGACGATATCTTCAATTGTAAGTGACTTACCTTTTTCTCTGCTAAGAGATAAAACAGTGTCTATTCTGTCTCCTCCATGAAGAAGCGAGGTTGAATCAGCCTTAGGGTCACAGCCTATCTGCATAACTTTATAGCCCTTCTTAGCAAGAGCTGCTGAAATATTACACGAAATAGTTGATTTACCAATTCCGCCTTTGCCGTAAACTGCAAATTTAATCATAATTGTCCTCCGTATTGTTTCAGAACGGTCAGTCATCAAGAAGCTTTCTAATCTCAGGAAACACTTCAAGACTTCTTGATAAAATGCCATTCATATAAGCAATAGCCACACCGTAATTTGTAAACGGGACTCCATTATCAAGCGCTGTTCTCATACGGTACAGCATTTCTCTCTCATTAAGCATACAGCCGCCGCAATGGATAACCATTGCAAAACGCTTTAGTTCCTCAGGAAATTCCCTTCCTGAGCTTAATTCTATCTCAAGTTCCTTACCTGTAGTTTTTTTCAAAAGTGCGGGAAGCTTTACACTTCCTATATCTCCGCACTGCCTGTGATGAGTACAGCCCTCGGAAATCAGTATTCTGTCTCCGTTCTGAAGCTTTGAAATCGCTGCAGCACCTTTGACAGCCGTTTCGAGAAAGCCCTTATATTTAGCCATAAGGATAGAAAACGACGTAAGCTTAATATCCTTCGGTGTATCTTTGCTGACCTTTGCAAACACCTGACTGTCGGTAATAACAACCGAGGGCTTATTTACCATATTTTCAAGAGCATAGGAAAGCTCGGTTTCACGCACTACAGCAGCACAAGAGCCTGATTCAAGCAGGTCTCTTATAACCATTTGCTGAGGAAGGATAAGTCTGCCCTTCGGGGCTGCCTTATCAATAGGCACTACAAGCACTGCAAGCTCATTTTCTCCAATGATGTCACCAACTATACGATGAGTCTGATCCTTTGTTTCAACAAGAGATGCTATTTTCTCTCTGAGTTCATGTATATTTCTTTTCTCAGCAGCACTGACAGCAAACCGATCACCGTCGGGAGCCGTATCGGAAAGATCGCACTTATTTCCGACTATAACATAAGGTATTTTTTTATCCTCAAAAAGACCTATAAGCTCTTTATCGCACTCGCACAAGGGCTTTGTAATATCTGTGACCAGAACTGCAATATCAGTACGGTTAAGCACCTGTGAGGTTTTTCTGACTCTCAGCTCTCCAAGAGCGCCTTCGTCATCAAAGCCCGGAGTATCAATTATTACAACAGGGCCAAGCGGAAGAAGCTCCATAGCTTTTGTTACAGGGTCAGTAGTTGTACCGGGTGTATCTGAAACAACGGCAAGCTCCTGATTTGTCACAGCATTGACAAGACTTGACTTGCCCGCATTTCTTACACCAAAGAAACCAATGTGCAAACGTTCAGATGACGGTGTTGAATTTAGTCCCATTAAAATCACCTCATAATAAAAAGCCGGATCCTACCCACAAGTAAGAATCCGACCACAAGCCTTGTAATGTTCTTACTTTCACCTCAATAATAATTTCGGTGTCAGGAAAACATATCATTTTATTTACAAAACAAATATCAGGTAGCAGAATAAACAGTTTTTGCTGAAACTCCGTCAAGCCGTCCTATCTTTCCTGCTATGGTATTAATATCATTCTGTGTTGTATCAACCGCAACACTAATAATATTAATTCCTCTTTTCTTGTACGGAAGCCCCATTCTGCCGATAACCGCATCTGCATATTCGTGAAGAATAGCATTTATACTCTCCGCAGCTTCAGGCTTTTCTACGATTATTGCAATAATTGCAACTCTTGTCTCCATCGGGAATTTCCTTTCTACAGACTGAATAAGAATTACCAGTTATGTTCGCAATCCTTTATCATCTTTTTCACTTCATCATTATCATAAAGACCAAGATCGAAAAGCTTGTCAGCCTGTCTTTTGGTGATCTTCCCTGTCAGCGAATAAACAAACTGCCCATGCTCTCTCTGCGTTCCGTCCCATGAATCAATAATCTTAAGCCAGCCTGCTTTTCCGAGTGTTCTTTCAGGAAATTTTACCTTTCCGAAAAATTTTTCAGCTATCATTACCGCAGCCTTCGTATGACTTGTATAATCACACGAATAAGTATCCCCGTCGGGTGACATCCAACCCAGCTTAAAATTCTTCTGATTTTTGAAATACATCTGTTCAAGCTTTAATGGGCAGCCGTCAGATTCAACAAGCTTAACAAACATATACTCATTATCTGTAAAATGTCTGTATCCGCCTCTGCCGTCAAGCAGCACAGGGAGGCTTTCTTCAGCTACCAAACCGTCAAACATCGTACCTTGGAGGCTTTCAAGAGTGTCATAATATTCATGATAATAATATCCTGTTTCGGACTTAAATATAGCATACTTATTTGTCACACTTTATCACTCCAAAAAACAGATCTAAACCAATATCCAAATTGAATTATAACATATATAAACACAAAGTTCAAGAACAATTCATTAATTTCGTATAATTGAACAAATCAAAAGCTTATAATTCATTTATTATTTTTTGGGATTTCTTCTTGAATATTTCAGAAGATATGTTATAATTAAATAGTCAGACAGCCGAACAGTCAGGAGGCTTAATAATGAGAGTGATCGTTTTTTCTGATACACACGGAAATATTTCTGCAGCAAAGGGTATTTTTGAATCAACCTGCAATATATGTGACCATTATATTTTTCTCGGTGATGGCCTTAAAGAGATAGAATTAATGAAGCTCCTGTTTCCGGATAAAAAGATTTATTGTGTCTCCGGCAATTGTGATGAGCCTGTATATCCAAACTCTGATCTGATAGAAATATTCAAGACTAAGATATTTATTACTCACGGACACACGATGAATGTAAAAGAATCTCACGATACACTGATAAGCAACGCTAAGAAGAACAATGCTCAGATAGCGCTCTACGGACACACTCACCGCCGCTTTTACAAATACGAAAACGGTCTTCACATTCTGAATCCGGGAAGCGCTTCCCAGCCAAAGGATGATCTTCCGCCTTGTTATGCTTTCATTGACATCAGTCCATATAATATTTCATGTGCACTTGTTGATCTATAATTATCAGAACCCCCTCTGAAACACTCAGAGGGGGTTCTTTCAGAAATCATCATCATCTGCAGCTTTACCGGCCTTACTGACCTTTTTATTCAGCAATACAGAAAAAGCAAATGTAACTCCGATAAGCAAAACCATTACCAGCAGTGATCTGACAGTCAGATCGGATAAAGAGCCGCCTATATATGTCTGAACAAGCATCTCAGGCAGCAATCCCATTAATGAGCCGAGAAGATAAGGTCTGTAGGGCATTCTGAGAGCGCCGTAAACTATCGACATAATATCCGCAGGAACAACTATAACAGCTCTGGACATATACGATGCGAACAGGTTGTTATCGTGACCGTAATTGATAAGCTTTTTTACCTTGGGATATTTGCTTTCGATAAATTCAATAAGCTCTCCGCCGGAGATTCTTCCTATCAAATACGGGACAGTAAATGTAATAGTAAGACCGACTATATTTATAGCTATAGCCACAGGATACGGATAAATTGAACCTACGGCAATATACAGCAGTGTAAGCGGTACAACAACTGACACGGATTTAAGTCCGAAAAAGCCCCAGAACACAAGCACGGCAAGCCATAAATTATCAGGCTTGTAGCTTAAAATCTTATCAGTATCGGTATTATGTATGAAAACTGCAAAAGCAGAAACTATCAAAACCGAAACAATCAGCGGAATAATTATAAACTTTATATTCTTTTTCTTCCGAAAGTCCTGATTCACAGTCTCACCGCCCTTCT
>CAMMYU010000163.1:0-15794 GCA_946528545.1 uncultured Ruminococcus sp. | reverse complement strand
CCCCTCGCCGCCGTCGGTGCTGTAAAATGTGCCGCTTTCGATACCGGCCACCACAAAGGTGCGCATATAATCCGACATGGACTGCTTGTCGGGGAAGAATGGCTTTAATCCTCCTTCTCCCTCCTCATACGGGTAGTCCCAGAATGACTCTCCGATCAGTCCTGCGATCTCGTCGATCTTTTCCTTTGGCAATGATCTTATTCTTCTCATTTCTTTTTCCTTTCAAATCATTTGAACAGCATAACGAGCCACGAAAGCAGTGCCGATATTGCAGGGCAGCATATCCTCTGTCCCTTTGATGATCCAGGCATTTATGCGTTCTATCCAATACCAGTCAATGAATATGCCGAATTATAAATGAGAGCCCAAAGCCCTCGGTAATTGATAACACCGTAATCTCAAGCCTTTTTTATGTAAAAATCACACCTGTCCGCACCCTTGCCGAGAGTTCCCTTGCGTTCAAAAACAAGCCCCGGCAAAGCACCGTAAACACGCTCGTCATTTTCGCAGAATATCTTTGTAAGCTCCGGGCAGCCCAGCTCGGTGAGGTAGGTCTTGTAGGGGCATTTAAGGATATCCATTCGGTAGGCGCCCTTTTCCTTCGGGTAAAATCTGTTCTCAAAGCCGCAGGCAGGACCAAAATTCTTCTTGGTCATCGGATCCCACATCTTTATAAAAAGACCGGGCATAAAGGGTATCTTCATAATCGTTTTGAGCGGCCTGGCTTTTGCACATATTTTCACCGCCGCATTTTCTATGACAGCATAAGCCTGTTCATCGGTCATATATTCCTTTGCCGTCAGATACATCGCGGCAGCAGGGAAAATCTTTTCATCGGTGTGAGAATGAATGCCCTCCGGCAGGCTCTCATATTTTTCAAGATAGCTGTTGAGCCTCGACGCAGCTCTGTGCCAGAGCTTTTCGCGCTGCTCATTGTCAAGTATCTTTCCGACTTCTTCCCGGTACTCCTTTTTGGAGTTTAGTATTTCTATTGCAGACTTCATGATGACCTCCTCCTTGATTAGCATATGCTAACTATATATCAAGTATATCACAAAACCGGAACAATATCAAGAACTTTTTATAGATTTTTCTGACTATCCCGCTGACACACCACACATATTCCTTAATCCTGAACTGTGCAATTGGGGATAGAATAGATACTACCATTGTACTTCACGCTCTCCCAGAGTTTTGATGATATCCGCGAGTACATTGTGCTTTTACAAAAGAAATACGCTGTCTCAGAAAACTCCGAAACAGCGTATTTGCGTGGTTTGTGCTGTGACTAATTAGCAAAAATATTGACGAGATCAAACGAACGTCACCGATTTCTTTGCTCCATTTCGGAGCTTTTTTTATATCTATGATTCTTACTTATTTATCTGGACCCTCTCTGATTTTCAAATAATAACTGAAAAAATCCCGAAGCCTGCCGTAAGTTTTGCCCATATTTATTATCTGATTTTTTATCGTTATTCCAATTATTAAGATTATCTTAATAGTTGATTATATATACTCTCTCATCGCAAGCTTGAACTCCTCATAATTTGCACTTTCCTGCGGCCTATGATAAACCGCATACTCAACAGTTTCAAAGTAATCAAGAAAGTCCTTCATCACATCTCTGAATACCTCTGCCACAGCCTTCGGTGGATTGCAGAACGCACCGCAGCCGAAGGCACCGAGGATAAGCACCTCGGCCTTGTTTGCTGCTGCGATCTCAAATATACGTCTGACACGGGAGGTCAGCAGCTCCCTGAGCTGTTCTTCCGTGATCTTTGCCGCCCTGCGGCCAGCATTGGGATTCATCGCATTGCTTGGCTTCTCACGCAGATTGGGCGCAGCACAGGTGAGGATATCCACCCTCTGCCAATCGCTTTTGGGAAGCGGCTTTGGGAAATCAATATCGCTTTTTATAACGTATACTCTGGGTGTGTAGATGCAGTCATCGTTATACAGCGGATCGTCGGCATTCCGGTGCGGGGTGTAAAAGCTGTTCCACATTTCTTTGGTGTCGAGGCAAGGATAGAGGGTTGTGCATCGGCAAATAGCTTCTTCCTGGGCTGATGAACCACGCACCACTCCGCCGCCCGGATTTGTAGCCGAGGCGAAGTTGTGAACGCAGACCTTTTTACCCGCCGCAGTATAGGGCATTGCCGCTTCAAGCGAACGCTTGCTGCTGACTGTGACCCTTGCGGCGCTGCTGTACGGCGCATCGGGAACGGTCACAGTCTCTCGGCAGCCGATAAACTGCTGACGCTCTTTTGATGCCCTGACCGCTGTGATCAGATCGGGGTCTGATGTATATCTATGTTTTGTGTCGAGAAATATCTCGGCGTTTTTTGCTCGTCTGTCAAACATTTTTATCCTTCTTTTCTATGTTATTATTCTGTTCCCAATACTGTCCTCTGTTATTCAACCCGTTGATATACAGGTTGTTAAGTATCCATGCGACCGCAAGCTGAGACAGGGTCTGTCCGCGCCTTTCTGCCATCTCATTGAGGGCTCTGAGCTTTTCAGCATCTCGTCTGTAAGCTGCTGCTGTAGAGTTTTGCAACAAGCTGAAGCTTCGGAATGCTCCGAAGCTTTTCTAATCAAGCACACAGCGGAGGGTAACTCTGCTGTAACCGCTCCATGTACAGGTAAACAGGGTAAGATCCCAGTCCTCACTGCCCGAGAGCATAGTATTCGTGTCATATCCGCCGATAAGCTCCTGCCAGCCAACAACGTAGTGGTGCTCTCTGCCGTCAAGAGATGTGAATATGACCTCATCGCCTTCACCGAGCTTTTCCAGATCAAGAAAAAATGAGCTGTAATTGTGGGCGCAGATTATAAGGTTTCTTCTGTACAGTGATCCTGTATACCGACAGGCTGCATCTGCCATGCCGTTGTATGACCAGTCTTTTGTTACAGGCAGCTCTATCCCAAGCTTTGGCAGAGATATAAGACCTATATAATAAACTCCGTCAATTTCAAGGGGCTCGGGGCCGTTGCTGTCATCAGGCTCATCTTCATCAGATGCCTGCGGCATCTCAGCCGATCCAAAAGCATCATTTCCACTCACAGGATCGCCGTTCTCAATACGCTCTGCTATATGCTCCCTTATAAGAGCCGTTGTATTTTGGGCATTATCTCCTGCCTTGCGGTCTCTGTGCCTGTTATACAAAACCAAAGACACTGCTGCTGACAGCAGCAGTGTCCCCAGAGCGATCAGTATCACGCCTCGCTTTTTATTAGTCATCTCTACCGTCCTTTTTAAGGCTTACTCTTAATCCGAGCGCTATCAGCGCAAGACCCGATACAGCAAGTACAGGTACAGGCCACCAGAGCTGTCCCGTCTGAGGAAGCTTCTCAGATGAGCCACCGCTCGGACCCTTCTTGCCCGGTGTATTATCCGAGCCGCCGCCTGTTCCTCTTGAGCTGTCAGAGTCGGAAATGCTGGATGTGGTGCTTTCAGTCGATGAGCTGTCCGAGACCGATGACTCGCTCTCAGGAGTATCACGGTCAGAGCTGTCATCGCTTGACGAATCACTGTCGGGAGTATCGTGCTCAGAATCATCGGAGCCGGATGAGCTGTCCTCGATAGTTTCCTTTTCTATCTTAGGGAGCACGACCGAGCCGCTGTCTTTTTTAAGCTCAACGATAGCAGGTGAAGAACGGTACTTATAACCGCCTATCTCCGTCTCATCTGAACAGATAAGATAAATACCTGCATTCTGAGCAAAGACCTCTGCTGCGCCGCTTTCATCGGAAAGCTCCTCATGATCCGGCTGCAGAGCATTCTCAGAAATGTAAGAGCAAAGTGTCTCAGCATCAGTCTTGACGGCATCGGCGCTCATATCTTCAAGCCTGACACCGCTTTCCGCAAATGCTTCATTCAGGATAAAGCCGCCTGTATCACGGCGCTCTCCTATTGCATAGACCTTCCAGTTTATCCCGCTGACAGGCTCCTCTCCTACCTTGCTTTCTATAAGGATAAAGCCCTTCTCGGCAGACTGGACTGCCGTTGAGCGCACAGGAGCGCTCAGAGCTATCGCTGTGAAAAATAGTACTGCGAGCGCAGTTATCAGCGATATATGTCTTAATGTTCCGGTTTTCATCAACACACCTCCCAAACCTACTATTCAGGACTGTTTTTATCTTTTTTGCTGTCCTTTTCAAAAACAGACAGCGGATCATCATACGGGAATGATTTCTTCTTTCCGCCGAACAGCCACCACGCAAGCAGCCCTCCGACAGGAACGATCGCTATAAACGGCACAACAGACATCGTGTCAAGCTGGACCGCATCGGGCGAGACCTTTACAGGAGCGCCCTCCTCCTGAACATACGATGTGCCTACACGTCTTGCTCTTACAAGGAGCCTATGGGTATTTATGCCGTACGGAGTACAGGTCATCAGCGTGATAAGGTCACGGTCAGGGTCAATAGCAAGCTTTTCCGTCTCATCGGGGAGAACTATGTTTATCTCCTCGACCTCATAGGTATAGATCTCCTTGAGCACCGTTACCGTAAATTCATCGCCCTCGACCAGCTTGTCAAGGTCGGTGAACAGCTTTGCAGACGGCAGACCTCTGTGAGCCGAGATAACGGAATGTGTGCCTGCCCCTCCTACAGGGAGAGAGCTTCCCTGCAGATGACCGACTGCGATATTCAGAACGCCCTCGCTGGTACCATGATATATGGGCAGCTCAACGCCTATCTGCGGAATGTTTATAATGCCCATAACGCCTGTTCCCGTAATATCGAGTATCTTGTCATAATCGGGCACCTGTTCGTAATCAAGAAGCGGCACAGGGAGCTTCGCAAGCTTTTTATTGTATTCGTAGGCACGTTTGAGAAGCTCGGCCTCGGTCTTGTCATCAAGCTCATTGGCCGCCTTCTGATAGCCTGCAACCACACGGCTCTGCACCTTTGTATTCCACCAGTCGCTGACTGCGGGGTAAAGCATTACGGAGAGTCCCACCAGAAACACTATCACAAGAACGATAGTAGTGACTTTGTTTTTTTTGTTACTCATGAGACCCTCCCTAATGCCCGGCGGCGTTTGACCGCCGGACGAAGGAATTAAATTAAATCATTGTTTCCGGAGAATTACTTCTCCTTCTTAGCTCTTTTTCTTACAACAAGAACTATACCTGCTGCTGCTGCCATTGCGCCGCCGCCTACGTAGAACAGAGTGGTTCCGATACCGCCTGTTTCAGGAAGCTCTGCGCCCTGAGCGTTCTCAATATTGCCTGTGATGGTTCCTGCTGTAGCATCCGGTACGAAATACGAATCAGTAGTAAGACCGTCAAACGCATCTGTTCCGTTATCCACAGCATAATCCCAGTTTCCTAAGGTGTTCATCTGAGCGTTCACTGTAACCTGAACCTCTTTCTTAAGCTTATTGTAGCCATCGGGAGCTTCTGTCTCTATGATGAAGTATATTCCTGCATCAAGACCAACTACTGTATATTTACCGTCATCAGCAGTCGTAAGCTCTGTTCCGCTGGCAACATCGTCTGCCCAGCCTGCGAACTTTCCGTCTGTAACTTTGGCAGCCTTGTCTTTGTCGCTGTTGAGAAGCTTGAACTTAGCGCCTTCAAGCACTACTGTATTGTCATCCTGGTCTACCTTTGTAGTATCAAGAGTATAGGTAAATGCTACTACGCCGTCCTCAGGTGTATCTTTTACATCATCTCCGCCCGGAGTTGTTGTTCCGTCATAGTTAAGATTGGTCGAGTATGTGAGTTTTACACCGTTGGTATTTCCTGCGTTACCGATAACAGCATCGGTATCAAGCTTAGCAGAGTACTTTACAACTATTTTTGAATCCTTAGTAATGGTTCCTGCAGCCTTAATATTCGCAAACTTGATAGAGATAGTTGTAGGCTTGCTTGTGTCCTCCTGAGTAATTTTTATTACAGCGTTTGAGGTAATATCGGTAGTTCCGTCGAGGTAGACCTTGATGGCACTTTCCGCAGGCTTTACAAAGCCCTTGCCGAGGCGGTCGGTAAACTCATAGTAATAGTTATTATACGAGTCGATGTTCTCGGGCATTGAGCCTACTACCTCAAACGGGATAGAATCACCGATGCAGTAGTCGGCTGTGTCGTTGAAGCCTGTTTCATACAGATCTTCGTCCATTACCTCACCGAGAGATACTATTCTTACGTTCTCCTTGATCTTCTTCTCTACCTTAGGAGCACCGAGCTTCGGTGTGATGGTCTCTTCGCCATCGACAATCATGAGAATGTCAGCAGACGCATCATCCTCTTCTTCAAGTATGTAGTAGTAGCCCTGATCTACAGTTGTTGTAGTGCCGCTTGTCAGAGTTGTTCCGCTGCCAAGCACGTCGTCTTCTTCTGGTTTAAGGATCGACAGGATCTCTGAATCTTCCATGCCGTCCATCTCAGCAAGTGCATCGGCTGCTGTAGCATCTGATTCCAGTCCAAGCTCTCTCTTGAGAGCAGTCTCATTAACGCCCGAACCAAATTTAAGACCCTCATCAAGAAGCTTTCCGTCGCTGTAGGTGCCCTTAAAGATCTGATAATAAGTATAGGTCTGTGATGTTGTGCCAAGCGTTATAGAATATGTCGGTGTAGACGGCGCAGCGATCGCGGTCATAGCACCTGCTGCTGTCATAACGCTTACTGCCATTGTCAGAGCAGCTACTGAAGCTGCGATTCTCTTTGTCATTTTCATTTAATTACACTCCTTTACATATTTCTTTTCCGGTGTTATCTTCGTGCATCAGGAAGCTTTCCTGCGCTTTTTTATATAGTACAGTGACGCTGCCGTCAGCATCAGAGCTGCACCGCCTGCTGTGCAGGCAAATGTGCCTTCGCCGCCCGCCTCGGGGAGTACATAGGTTTTAACGTCCTGTGACTGGTTAATTACCGTTACGGACGCTGCCTTGTTCTCCTGCAGGACAAAGCCGTTTCTTGAGTAATCAACAGGTATATAAGCTGCGCTGTCTTTCTCAACTACATAATAGTAGATCGGCTGTCCTCCGCTTGTCAGCGGCAGACCGTTATAGGTGCCTGTCCACTTACCGGAGGAGGCATCCTTTTTGACTGTCAGAGTCTTTGATACTACAGGCGTACCCTCGGGAAGAGAAGGTGTGTACTTCTCGTAGCTGTCAGCTATATCAACAGGTTCTGTCACAAATACTTCGTCAATATCGTATGTTGTAACCTCCTGACCGTCAGGATCAAGCACTGTAATCAAAAATTCGTCATCAGTAGGATTCATATACTGCTTATTCGAAATGCCCTCAGACCAGTTCACAAGAGCTTCTGCCACGATCTTTCCGTCACCGTCGCCGTCAGTTGTCGGGACGCTGAAAGTAACTCCGTCAGAACCTCCATCTTTCACAACATAGTTGTTAGTATATCTGTAATCACTTCCGTCATTATTCAGATGATACCAACTCATATTGTATACATTATAATCTCGGCCTGTCTGGATAACTTTATAGATCTTATCAGGATCTGCAACGAATTTAATCGCATTTGAATGACCCTGACCGGAAATGGTAAACTCAACTATTACCTTGCCTGTAAGATCTACATAAGTGCCGGCGTCCTGACTGTACTTGCTCGGTTCCTGATCTACCTTATCGGTGTAGCCGACAATGTCGAATGTGATCTGATCTGCATCAGGCTCTTCACCGAGCCAGCTCTTGTTGACGGTTATCGAGCCTCTCGGAACATTGTCGCTGTTGTTTACGATCTCGATAACTCCGTTATCGATCCCGTTCACTACATAAACCGTTTCGTATCCGTCGAGCTCTTTTTCAACAGCGTAGTAATAAGCGCCGTTTTCAATAAGGCCATCGTATTCTGCTGTCCAGCCGTTTTCTTCATTGAGAGTGAACGTCTGCACCGGAATAAGTCCTGTTGTATCAAATTCATTCTGAGTGCCTGCCAGAGCATTACCGTTTGTAACAGTCACTGCTTTCAGCTTGTTTGATGAGCCTGAATTTGCATAAGCATAAACTCTCATATCATCATTTACAACGGCTGACCTGAAATGATAAACTAAAGGTGCTCTTGTCGAATTTTCACCACTTGTTGATACAAGCTCGGCATTTTCCAGATTTGACGGATTATTTATCCATTCTGAACCGGTGACGTCAACATCAAACTCAAGCCTCTGGCCGTCTTTGACAGGATAAATTCCTGTATATGTCTCATTGCCCAGCTTGACCTCAAGATCTACCCAATGGAAATCATCGGATACCAGCTCTGTATCAGATCTGTAAAGCTCGACCTCTATCTCGTCAGGTCTCAACTCTGAATTGTTGTCATTCCAGTGTTTCTTTACTTCGAGCTTCTTTCTCTCATTGTACAGCTTGAATGTAGCCGCTTTATCATAGCCGTTATTCAGGTAAATACACTTGAAGCCCTGCGGAGTCTGCTCCTGTACATAGTAATATGTATCTTCGCTGTACTCAAGATCACTGGTGTCGAATCTGCCGATCCATCCGTTTTCTGCATTAAGAGTAATTTCTTTTTCAAGATCAACCGCATCGTCAGGGAGTTCAATACTGCTTAATTCAGAATTTTTCTGTTCGATATGATCTATTCCCGTGGCTAATATGTTACTAAAGGCTATCTGCAGGGTCACATCTTTTGTGATAACATCATCGCTGACGAATTTCCCCTTAAATGGATACCAGGTTATCAACTCACAGGAAAGACCTGTGGAACTATCAAGGTTCGGATATCTTTCGCTGTTGAAAGCAACTGTCGCTTCCAGCTTTTCGCCGTCAGGTACCAAGAACATTTCAGTAAAGGTGTTCTGTCCTAACTTAAATACAACCGTAACCTTATGAGTAGTTTCCTGCACTGCGGGTGCCGTCTTGGAGCTGAACAGCTTTACCTTGATCTCATCGGTCTTGTCATTCGGGTCAGCCCATATTTTCCAAGCCTTGAGATCTATCGCGTTGTTTGCAAGAAGTATCTGAGAATCTGCCCTTACGATGTTCAGGAGCTCCTCAATATTTGAAACTGATGCTTTGAGCGAATTGATCGCAGCAATAGGTGTGCTTTCGTCAACCTCAACGCTCCTTGGCAGCTCATAGAAATAATAGTCCTTAGTGCCTTCTTCAAAGTAATGCCCTGTAGGAGCCTTTACCTCTGTCAGCTTATAGATGAATTTCTGCTGATCTCCTGTTCCGACCGTCTCGCTCTTGAGATAGCTTCTTGTTACGGCTACCGGTTGAGGGTCTGGATTTTCTTCGGTAGCTTCAGGAGTGACCATCCTGGTTACCTCCTCTGTAGTCCTCAGACTTGGCAGAGTAAAGGTACCCTTGCTGCTTCCCGTATCTAATGTTTCAAGCTTGTACGGAGTTCCGTCAGCGCTCCAGACACCGAAATCGGAAGAGTTTACAACGTAATCCTTCGAGAAATCGTACACGCCCTTGACCATTTGTACATAGAAGTTAGTCTTTTTCTCTACTCCCGTGAGGACCTGCCAGCCCGTTTCTGCACTGTATCTTCTCAGCTCAAACTGAGCATTGCCAAGCGCTTTGTGCCAGTTGTCACTGCTCACCTTTTTGAGCGTGATGCTCGGCATCGTATAGGCTACTGCTCCGCTGGAGTAGTTTTTCTTAAATTCATAGTTTGATTCGTTTGAAGCCGTTTCACCGAGTCCGTTGATAACAGCCTGATTTTTAAGCTGCATATCGCTGAACGTATTCGATGACATTCTGGCATCTTCATTGAATACGAACGAATAATCGTACTCTATTTTGATATGTGTTTTATCAGGGATCCTGAGCTCAAAGGTGTATACATCTCCGAGGCCAAGATCAGCGCCTGTTGTCGGGCTCACTCTCAGCGTTTCCTTTTTCGGTACCGATGCGCCGTATTCGCTCAGATCCATCAGCACAGGCTCGCCGTTCTCGTATTTGTATACGCGCACGTCATTCTCCTGAAGCTGATTGAAATAAATCGGATATTCGGCATATCTTGTCCCCGACTGCTCAACAAGGTTTATAGTATCCTTTACTTCAAGAGCATCAACGCCGTCTTCGAGAAGCCTTAACGCATTCGGATTTATATCCAGCGTATAGGTAACAGCATTGTTGAGAAGCTCTCCGCTGCTGTCCGTTGACTGCTTTGCAGACTTTCTGATCCTCGGCAGATCATCCGTTACCGTCAGCTCAGAGGTATCAAAGTCATCTCCGAGCTCAGCGGTATTTCTGAATACTGCTACTCCGCTTCCGCCGTCGCCATACATTGCTTCGTTCATATCCTGCTGAGAGATCACAGTCTGATAGGTTATATCAAGACCGTTTCCGTTATGAACAGCTTTCGGGATATTGAAGGTGATCTCATCACCCAGCTTTGTATAGGTTATCTTTCCTGCTTCGGCTGCGCCCTCGGTGAGAGGTACATCTGTTCCTGTGCCGACAAGCCTGTAAACAATGCTCTTTAGTTCAAGCCCTTCGGGAAGCGTATCTGTGACAACGATGTCCTCATCATCATAGTACATCTTGTTCTTGTTGATGCTGAGCCTGTATTTGAGTATATACTGCTCATTGGCGCTGTCATTATTCATTTCCGACAGGTTGAGCGAGCTTTCTCCATGAAGCTGCTGTTCCTGAATCCCCCAGCTCTGCACTGTTTCTTTGATATAGTATTTCTCTAATGAAGAGCTCTTTTCTTTTTCTACCTGTGCCGTTTTCGGTTCGGCACCGGGGAACTCGGCATTGTTCTTATAAACCAGCTTGTCGCCGTTCGTCATTTCTTCCGACTTGATAAGCTGACCGCCCTTTGCAGTCGAATTATAGTATATCTCAATTCTTTCTGCCTGTTCAAGCAGCTTATACTCAGGCGAATCCTCATCGGTTATAGTCTTAAAGCCGAGAGTAAAGCCTGTTATATGGCCGTCTTCATTGAACTCTGTAGGCGTAAGCTCAAATATCTTGGTGAGATCGGCGCCATTGAGCGGCACAGTCTGCCATGTAGACTGATCCACAAATCTGAAGTCGAATACATTGATATCGAGCTGCGATTCTGTCATATAGATCTTGACGTCTTCATTCGGATCGACAGTTGCTGTACCCTTCTTCTGAATGCCTGCGCTCATACCCGTATCATTCAGCTTATAGCCTTTTTTCATCGCATCGACGAGGCCGCCGTAATAGGTATAAAGCTCTGTTTTCCAGTTGATAATGAAATTACCGTTATGATCGGGAGCCGCAGCCGTTCCGCTTTTAGAAATGCCGGTCTTTAATTGCCATGTTTCGACAGGCTGCTCTACTGTCTGCGGCGGTTCGTTGCCGTAGCTGACAGTATTCGTCTGGTAGAATACCTTACTGCCATGCTGAACAGGTGTGTCAACATCTGCCAGCTTGGTGCGGTAGGTGAACGTATAGGACTTTGAGTTCATGGGCTGATCCGAACTGAAGCTGTAAGTGTTGTTCGTATTCACAGCAGCAAGATCATCTGCGCCCGTGACATCTTTTCCGTCAGCATCGGTGACCTTGAAGCTTGTGATATTGCCAAGCCCGAACTGGATGTCATTGACCGTGAACGGAGAATCTGCTGTAGGATATTCTCTCAGGTCAAGACCGTAGTTGTTATAGATCGTAAATGTCCATTCTATAACATTGTAATCAGCGATGAAATTTGCCGTCTTACGGCCGAGCTCTACGATCTTCTCTATGTCGGTAACATCATCGTCTGTGTCACCCTGCCATTCGGCAGTGTTATTCAATGTGTAGCCATAGTCAGAAGTGAAGCTTCCGCCTGTCGGGGTCACCGTATAGTGTACATCTACACGCTTAGAGGAATTCGAGCCGTTTATGGTGAATGTTGAGGTTATCTTGTTGCCGCTTGCAGATGAGTTCATAGTCACGGGAGACGGAGTCTCAAGCTCGACTGTGAACTTGCTTGCATCAACGGCTGTTCCGTCCTTCCTTGTAAATGTAAGAACGTCTGTGATCGTTTTATCCGTAAGATCGTTAAGGTCTGCTTCCCAGAGATTAATAAAGCTTACTGTGTAGTGCATCTTTCCGTCAGAGCCGAGATAACCGTCTTTCTCCACCTCATAGGTCTTGGGGACATCAGCGGGTTCTTCCGTCTCATCAAGAGGACCGTCTTCATTGCTTATGTTTACCTTGTTTGTGATCGTTTTGCCGCTGTAATCAGAGATATTGTCAATGCTCTGGAAATACTGTATCTCATAAGATTCAGCTCGGCTTCCCTCTTTGAATACGAGCGAGCCGCCGTTCACATTGCTGAATACCGAGTCTGTGCTGACAGCAGAGCCTGCTGCCTTCACGCTCTTGATCACGTCGGCTGCGCTGAAGTCGATGCCTGCGAGTGCAGGACCTCCGCTCGCGCTTACCTGGTCATTGATCGACAGTCCTCCGAGATCCATGCCCTCTCTGTTATCGACCGTGATCGTCCATGTAATACCTTCCTTGCCAAGCTCATAATCCTTAGAGATCGTAGGCTTTGGTATCACAGCGTACTTACTGGGGTCCTCATCGTTATAGCTGCCAGGTTCATCGGGATCGGTAAGTCCAACCCAGTTCTTTATGGTCGTATTATAATCACCGGCGCTGACAGGAGTTTTGTATGTAACGATAAATTCCTGTATTGGTTTCTTGTTATAATTGATCCCGTTATACAGGACCTCCTGACCGTACTCATCAACGTCCTTTTCCATTTCTATGGTAAAGGTACCCGTAGCACTTTCATATTCGAAAGATGTTACACCGGCGCTGCCATAATCAGGAGTCTGAGTGCCGCCCTTCGGTACGACTTCAAGCTTCAGCGAGTCTTCAACTATTTCGGGAGGCGTTCCGCCTTCCTTTCCGCCGATCAGGTCATGGACCGTGATCTTGTGGTATCTCCACCAGCCGTCGTCTTTATAAATGGTATACTTCCATTCTACCGTATTGTCCTCGGGGTGGTAAACACCGTTGCTCTTTGCAATATCGGCTATAAGGTTTACCTGTATATCTGCGCTTGAGCTCTTTGTTGGAACGTCTTTAGCCTTAGCCTGAATAGAATTCCTTCCCTCAATTATTTTCAGCTCATCGACCTTTACAGCGCCGTTCTCGCCTATATAGTCTTCATTGACCATTACAGGACAATTCCAGTAATAATCAAAGCCTGTCTTGAACGTTGTATCACCGTTGGCAACTATAGTTGCTGTCAGGATCTGCTCACCGTCACCTTCGCCCTGCTCAATGGTATTTATGACAAGCTTTGCATCTGTCGCCGGATTGCCGTTCGCATCATACAGAGGCCATTCTTCTCCCTCAGCAAGGTCAAAATGAACGTTCTTGCTGTTCAGAGTATCCGTAAAGGTAACAGTGCTGCCGTCGATTCCGTTGACCGACTTCACGCTTACCCTGAACGATGAACCGAGCATTCTTCTGCCCTGCATATCCTTACCGGGAGTATTGTAGAAGAAGTCGTTGTTATAGGCCTTGTTCACTGACAGATCAGGCGAATGAGTGTACCTGTAAATAGGGACCTTTACCGTATTTCCGACTATTGTAAACTGCTTATCCTCTGTGGAATTATCAGCGTCCCATACCCATTCCTGGAAATTGAAGCCGCCCGTGATGCTTCCGTTAGGATTTTTTACAAAATACTCTTTGGTAAAGTCGAACTTGATCGTGACTTTTCCCGTCGCGGGATCAAAGTCATAGGTACCGATCTCCTGCTTGCTGCTTCCGCTCGTGTATACGGGCTTGTTGCTGATAGCCGCACCCTCTATCGAGTAGTCCTCGCCCTGCTGATCCAGATAAAACACTATCTGGTTATCGTGCTCCTGCTTGATCTTCTGCACATCGGCTGCAGTGAGGTGAAAATCAGCCGTCAGGTCAGCATGATACTTTTTCAGAGAGTCCTCAATCTTGTCTCCGTCAAGATTGACCGATACATTGTAAACTCCCGTAACAGTACTGCTCGTGGAGTATCCTATCACCAGCGGGTCAGCCGACGCCTCGGCGCCTAAGAGCCTTACTGTTCCTGACTCCGGCGTTGCGCTTATAGCAGGTCTTATCAGACTGCCGTACACGCTGAACACCACTGCGGCTGCCATAAGCCCTGCCGCAGCACGCTGCAGACGTTTCCTCCTTTGCTTTGTCAGAAAGCCCCTCAAGCTTTCCATACTTACTTTCATAAGTTATCATACCTCCTTCCATAAGGCAGTCTTTATCATCTTTACAGAAGCTTCATATCCCCTAAAGGATAGATGCACCATATGACCTTTCCTACTATCATTTCCTCTGCCACACAGCCGATCTCTTTGGTTCGGCTGTCAATGGAATCCGATCGGTGATCTCCCATAACGAAGACCCTGTTTTCAGGCACCTGATACGGCAGCTTTATATCGCATACGCCCTTAGAGGGCGCATCTATATAAGGCTCTTCGATACGCTTTCCGTTCACCGTCACGATGCCGTTGTCGTCAATATCTATCGTATCTCCCGACACTCCGATTATCCTTTTCAGCAGTATCTTATTATTATGGTAGAAGGCGATTATATCGCCATTCTTATAGCTTCCGAACTTTCTGCACACTACAAGCTGGTCGCTGTGCAGCGTTGGCGTCATGCTCGTTCCCGTGACTCTGAGCACAGGCAAGAAAAGCATTGATACCAGCACCGCTGCCGCTGCTACAACTATAAGCGAAGCAACAGTATTGTAAAGGAGCTTCAAAAACCTTTTTCTGCCCCTTACTCGCTCCAGCTCCTCATAAAGCTCCTCAGTTGTCGGAGTCGCAATGATCTTCTTGTCCATCACTCAGCTCCTCCGCCTTATCGGATACAGCTTCAGGCTCTTTGAACTCAAAGGGCTCACCGAACCTATCCTCATAAAGCCTTGATACCATTTTATTGGTCTGCGCAGTCAGAGAGCTTCTGAACTCAGACAGCTCTGCACAGAGTTTTTCATTCTCCAGCAAAGCCTCATCAAGCTGCCTTCTCAGTTCATACATGGTCTCCAACAGCTCGGCTCTGCCAAGCTTTCTAAGCTCCTTGTCTGTCATCAGTAACGCCTCCATACAGACCTTGATATTATCTATATTATAACATAATTATGCACAAATGTCAATTAAATCGCCCTCGCCGCCGCCCCCTGCAGCTTAACCGTTTTCGCTCTGCGCACTGTTTTTTCGTTTAGTACATTCTTCATAAAATGATCCCCGAATTCTTAGTTAAAGTAAACAAACAAAAACGTTTTCTGAATTGTGAACAAACCAAGAATTTAAAGACATTATATATAATATAAAAGATTACGCAGTTCACACATTGTCAAAATTTACAAATTGTTCACATTTATCATTGCCTTATAATTATGTAAAGCCAAAGCGCTTTATATAATATATCTTTGCTTGACAAAACGCAAATTATATACATATCAGCCAAGCAAAGAACTAATCAATTGGTCAATACGCCAAAAACAACTTATACGCATTGACAAAGCATAAATAATGTTTCTATAGTGTTTAACGGCAAGCAGGGAGAGTTCAAGGCGCTTGACAATATAACGCTTGAGATCCCTGACGGGTCGGCTTACGGATTTCTGGGCTCTAACGGTGCAGGAAAATCTACGCTCATGCGTATGATGACAAATCAGAAAAGCATTTGTACTTGCATTTTCCTTTTCATTGCCGCATAAAAGCATTGCAATTATGAGGAAAAGATGGTATAATAAAGTTCGGCAAAGGAAGTGCTGTGACAGCTGTTATGTGATGCTTTCAAGAGGTACGCGAAGATATGAAGAAAACAAAGAGAAACCGAAAACTGCTTATCCAGATAACAGCGATCGTTC
>CAMMYU010000162.1:0-30836 GCA_946528545.1 uncultured Ruminococcus sp. | reverse complement strand
TGTTGCAAAAGTTCTTTTAAAAGGGGTCTGGGGCGACAGCCCCAGTGGGGCAAATGGGGCGAAGCCCCATCTCCCCTCACTCCAGCCGAGTCTGTCTGTACGAATGTACAGACCTGACGAGGCCCAGCTTCGCACTATCTTGCTCCGCGTTCAAGGCAATAGAGCCTAAGCTATAAACTATGGCGCGTGGCGGTGCAGGGTTTTCCCTGCCGAATGTACAGACCTGACGAGGCAAAATCTGCACTATTTTGAGCTTATCGACAGACTGACTCCGCCTGAGCTAAGGCGGAGTTTTTTGTGTTTTGCCGTATATGGAATAGAGGTATACTATTTATAATAGAAAATAACAAAGCGGTATTCAAAAGGTTACAAAAAGGGTACAAAAAATTGTGCAGAAAATCAGCCCCTCGGGCAGGCTTGAAAAGCTTGCTTTTGGGGCTTAAATGGGCGATTTTTCGGACTTTTTGCGACAAAATATGCGGTTCTAAAAGGCTTGTTTTTTACTATACAAAATAATAATTCAGTAACAATTTCGGAACAAACCCGAAATTACCGACGTCTAAATGCACAAAAACGATAGATTTTTTTGTGACGTTTTTGTTCGTGGTTACAAAGTGGTTTCCGAAAAGCTTCAAATTGGTGACAAAGTATGTTATAATAGGGACAGTTCAGAGAACAATGGTTTATAAACATCGGCCGTCAAAGGGAAAGTGAACGGTCAAAAACGAAAAAGGAGTGTTATTTTTGCGTACCAAGGGTGAGATAGTCAAGCTGGCGTCTATTATATGTGCGATCACAATTACAGCAGGCGTTGGCGCTATGGCGATTGACTCAAAGGCGATAGCAAAGGATTACAAGGCAGCAGACAGACAGGTATCTGTAGAGGAGCAGGTAGCAATAGCACAGCCTCTCAAGGGTGCGTCTGTAAATTCAGTTGAGCTTAAAAACGGAACTGCTGTTACATACGATCAGCTTGTTCTTGACCAGCAGGCAGTGATCAGCGAGCAGAAGGTCGCTGTTATAGAGGCTGCTGAGGCAAAGGCTAAAAAGGAAGCTGCAGACTCGGCAAGTGCTGCAAAGGCTGCTCTTGATGAGAAGAATGCTCAGGAGAAGAAGGTAGCCGAGGCAGAGAAGAGAGCTGCAGAAGAGAAGAAGAAGGAAGAGGCTGCTAAGAAGGCAGCTGAGGAAGCAAGAGCTCAGGAAGTACAGACTCAGGTACAGGTTATCGAGTACGTTGAGGTAGTTGAAGAAGAGCCTGAGGAAGAAGAAACTGCTTCTGTACAGACTACAGAGACAAAGACCGAAGAGAAGTCCGAGAGCACTGAGAAGAAGGCAGCTGTTACAACAACAACACCTGCAGCAAGCAGCTCATCTGATGACGATGACGGACTTTACATGAATCCTACATACAATCCCGACTGGAACAGCAGCTCACATCTGTCAAGCTGGAGCGGCGTTTACAACGGACCTTCGGGCAAGGAGACATATTACAACCTCAATATGAGCGGTGTTGTTTCTATCATGAGAGGTATGGGCTTCAGCGAGGATAAATATCCTTACTGGGTAAGAGATGACGGATGCAAGATGCTCGGCAAGTACGTTATGGTAGCTGCTGACCTTGGCATCAGAGCAAGAGGAACTCTCGTTCCTACGTCGCTTGGTACAGGAATCGTCTGCGACACAGGCGGATTTGCAGCAAGCAACAGATATCAGCTCGATATCGCAACAAACTGGTAATTCAAAAAGAGCAGCCTTCGGGCTGCTCTTTTTTAGGTAATAGGTAATAGGGAATAGGTCTGTAGGTAATAGGGAATAGGGAATAGGGAATAGGGAATAGGTATGGTGTCCGCTTTGCGGACGATGCCCATTCGGGCACGTAGGTAGTGCGGACTTTTTCATTTGCTGCTCTTAGGATAGGTTATAGGTTATAGGTTATAGGATAAAGGTTTTAGGTTATAAATTTTAGGTTATAGATTATAGGCTGGTTTTTCTATTTTTCCAATGCCAACCTATCACCTAGGGGTATGGGGCAAAGCCCCATTAAAAATCATCGCCGAAGGCGATACATTACCTATTCCCTATTCCCTATTCCCTATTCCCTATTACCTATAGACCGGTTCCCTTCTAAAAGTACGTTTTTATCATCTCACGGACTGCACGCTCGGCTTGTTCAACCTCTCGTCTGAACTCCTGCGCCGAAACCCTGAGTGCCCCTCCGCCCATGATGATGACCTGCTCCAGCCCGTCAGAGGTCGCTACCCTGACACGGTGCTCCTTTGAGAGCTGATGAGCTGTCCTTTCAATGTAGGTGTCGGCGGTCTCGGCTTCTTTGGTGTAAACAACGCTGATACCGCTGTGCTCTTCGATCTCACGGTGCTCGCCCTTTACACGGTAGGCATCAAACACGACTATCAGCTCGCACTGCATAAAGCCCCGATAGTTCGCCATGCGGTTGATAAGCTCAGCCCTTGCAAGGTCTAAGCTCTTCTGCGCCAGCTTTTTGAGCTCCTCCCACGCAAATATTATGTTGTAGCCGTCTACAAGCACATACAAAGGCCCTTTGGGAACAGGCTTTGCTTTGGTTTTCGGAGATACCTCACGGGGCTTTCTCATTGCCTGCTCGGGGCGGCGCTTTACCTCGCCGTAGGTGCGCTCAAAGATCGCCATGAGCTCTTTGTCATCGGCTGCTCTGCGGACAAAGCTGTCAGCTCTGAGCTTCATTTCCTCGGCTTCTTCCTCAATGCTCTTCTTCGGGGAGGCGCTTACGTGCATAAGCTCGTTTGCTTCGTTCCACGGCACAACATAGCCTGAGCCGTGTGAGCAGAACACCGAATCCGCAGTGTTATGAAGGTCTTTGTCGGGGTCATAGGCAATGCTCTCTATGACCTCGTCGGCGTTATTGCAAAGGTCATAGCCGTCAGCCTCGGTGAAGAGGTGTCCGAGCCCCTTTGTGTAGGCGGAGACCTCTGTGTGGTAAAACCGAAGCCCCGATACAGGCGCTCTGCCTGTGATGACTGAGCTTTCGCCGTCAGTGTCGGGAGGGGAGACCTGCGCCCCCATTTTGTCAAGGTCGGTGAGGGCTCTGCCGACGTTTGCAGAGGGTATCTCCAGTCTGAATGAATAGTACGGCTCCAGCAGAACATTCTCGGCATAGCGGAGCGCCTGCCTTACTGCCCTGTAGGTTGCCTGTCGGAAGTCGCCGCCCTCGGTGTGCTTTATGTGCGCCTTGCCTGCCGTGAGCACTATCCTCATATCCGTGATCGGCGAGCCTGTCAGTACGCCCCTGTGTGAGCGCTCCTTCAGGTGGGTGAGAATGAGCCTTTGCCAGTTCTTCGCAAGGCTGTCCTCGCTGCATTCGGAGGTAAATTCAAGTCCGCTTCCCCTCGGCAGAGGTTCAAGCCTTAAATGTACCTCGGCATAGTGGCGCAAAGGTTCAAAGTGGCCTGCGCCCTCGGCAGGAGAGGCTATAGTCTCTCTGTAGGCTATTCTTCCCTCGCCGAATTCAGCCTCTATACCAAAGCGCTCCGAGAGTATCCGTTTGATGACTTCAAGCTGTACCTCGCCCATGAGGGAAATGTTTATCTCTCTTGTCTGCTCGTTATAGCCTGCCGAAAGAGTAGGGTCTTCGGCTTCAAGGATCTTTAGCGCCCTCAGAAGAGTGTGCTCATCAATACCCTCGGGAGGAGACACACGGTAGCTGAGCACAGGCTCAAGCACAGGCCTGAACTCTCCCGACCCGTGTCCGAGCGCCTGCCCTGCATAGCAGCCCGATAGTCCGAGTACTGCACATACCTGACCTTGCTCGGCTGTTTCGGTGTTTGTGTATTTTTCGCCGTTGTATATTCTGATACGGCTGACCTTTTCGGAAAGCTCGTTCCCTTCACGGTCGGTGTAGGTGACAATATCACGGACGCTGAGAGCTCCGCCTGTTATCCTCATATAGCTGAGCCTTGCCCCTGAGCCGTCCTCGGCTATTTTGTAGACACGGGCAGAGAACTTCTCCCTCTTTTCATGCACTGTGATATATCTGCTCATGCAGTCGAGAAACTTGTCCACACCCTTGAGCCTTAATGCCGAGCCGAACATACAGGGAGTAACCTCGCCCGAAGCTATCGCATCTCTGATACTCTCATCGCTGAGAGAACCGCTTTCGAGATATTCGTTCATCAGCCCCTCGCCTGTGACGGACAGAGCTTCAAAAAGCTCGTCCTCGGGGAGTGACATATCAACACAGCCTGCGGAAAGCTTCGCCTGACAGGAGCGCAGTGCAAATGCCTTGTCAGCGTTTGGCATATCGGTTTTGTTTATGAAAATAAAGGTCGGTATGCGGTATTTCCTGAGAAGCTTCCACAGTGTGAGCGTGTGGCTCTGTACACCGTCAACGGCGCTGACAACAAGCACTGCCGAATCTATCACCGAGAGCGTTCTCTCGGTCTCTCCCGAGAAGTCAACGTGCCCGGGAGTGTCAAGCAGAGTGTAGGATATGCCGCCGTACTCAAAGACTGCCTGCTTTGAAAAGACCGTGATCCCCCTGTCACGCTCGATAGGGTCGGTGTCGAGAAATGCGTCCTTGTGGTCAACACGGCCGAGCTTTCTTATTGCTCCGCAGGTGTAAAGCATGGCCTCGGAGAGGGTGGTCTTTCCCGAGTCAACGTGCGCAAGTATTCCTATGACTGCTCTTTTCATGAAATCAGCTCCGTAAAAAAGATACTCCTATTATAACAGAAGAGCACTGAATTGTAAAGCGCTGAGCGCAATTTTGAAAAAAGCTCTTGTAATGGAGAAGGATTTGTGGTATACTTATTTTTGAATAATATTATTGTTCGGGGAGGTATGTCCGATGGCTAAGAAGAGTGAGATTTTCTTTCATATAAGGCGGTTCGGCTCAAGGGCTGTGCTTGCGGGAATGTGCTGTATACTTCTGCTGACGGGTGCGCTGACGGTTACTGCTGTCATTTTCCAGCGAGGTGTTGCAAATGACCGTGATGTAGGCTACTGCACCGATATAAATCTCCAGATGAAAAAGAATATAGACAACTTCCTTGACGGAATGAATTCAACGGGAAAGCTTCTGTTTTCGCAGAAGAATTATATTGACTATGACGGAAGCGGAAACGATGAGGAGCTTGAAGGCAAGATAGGGAAGTTCCTGATGACGTCGGGAGTTGTTGACAACTATGCTGACTACGGCATTGTGTATGACAGTGAAAAGTCGCTCGGAAGAGTGAGCGACGGTTCAAGGGATCTGTTCAATGACAGGATATATCAGGGCTTGTCGGAGCGTCTGGGCTCGCAGATGGCAGGCTGGTTTACCGGCTTTTACGATGAGGACAAGGGCGTTTATGATTTCAAAAAGCTTTTCTATGTGAGAAGGCTCAATGACAGGGCGCTGTTTATGTCAACCTGCTATGCGACAGAGCTTGAATCAAAGTTCATGACGGCATTTGAGTCTAAGGATCTAAGGGCTGTGCTCTGCGATGATAAGAATATGGTCATTTTTGATACAGGCAAAAAATCCCCTGCCGATAAGCTTGACAAGAACCTGATAAACCTTTTTGCAGAGGAGCAGGATACCACTGCCTCAAATGCAGATGTTATAGCTTCAAGCTGCTCGTTTGATAACGGCTGGCAGATAATTACCACTATGGACCTTACACCGAGAAGACGCCTTTCAATCAAGTTCGCACTTATTACGCTGTTTTTGTCGGTGCTTATTATCGTAATGTTTGACCTGATAATAAGAGCGCTTACACGCAGGTTTGACCCTGAGAGAAACAGGTTCTCCGATACGGGCACTGTAGACCCTGCAACGGGGCTTCACAATGCAGAGTACACCGAGAACGTTATTCTTGACAAGATAGAGACAAGCCTTACAGGCTCTACCTTCGTGCTGATGATAGTGAAGATAACCAACCTGGATATTATTGAAGAGACCTACGGCGAGGAGATAGCCGAGGAAGCTATAGTCAAGATCGCACAGGCGATAGATGCGCTGTTCGGAACAGAGCATACTGTCGGAATTATGAGGAAAAATGAGTTCGCAGTGTTTGCGGATTTCACGGATATTAACCTTATGAAGGCCTATGATGATATAAGGTCGAGCGTATCGGGGCTTGCGATGAGGCTCAGAAGATGTGAGCTTGAAGCAGGCAGAGGAGAGATAAAAACTTCAGTAGGTGCGGCGGTCTATCCTGACAGCACCTCTGACTATGATGAGCTTTTAGAGCTTGCGGAGGAGGCAGCTTCCGAGTGTGCTTCCGACAGGAATAAGGATTATGTTATATACAAGAAAAAAGGAGAGAACAAGTCTCGTGAACAGGAAAAATAAAGTCACGGCACTGATAACGGCGGCGGTTTTGTGTGCGGCGCTTACAGGCTGCACGGGTGATGAACAGTTCTATCCGCACGATGACGTAAAAACGCTTTCCTTCTCGTGGTGGGGGAAGGAGCAGAGAAATGAATACACCCTTGAAGCTGTAAAGAAGTTTGAGGATAAGACGGGCTATACGGTAGGTGTATATTTCAGCGAGTATGAAGGCTTCAAAAATACAATGGATATGGAGTACTATTCGGGTAACGAGGCTGATGTAATGCAGCTCAATTATGACTGGCTTTATGAGTACTCTCCGACGGGCGACGGCTTTTATGATCTTAATGAGCTTTCAGAATGGATAGACCTGAGCGTTTTCCCCGAAAGCGATCTGAGCTGCGGCATTATCAACGGAAAGCTGAACGCTCTGCCGACCTCGTTCAATGCGATAACCTTCTACTATAATAAGGATATGTACGAAAGCTACGGTCTGGAGCTCCCGGAAACATGGGAGGACCTTTACAAGGCTGCCGAGGTCATGAGCCCCGACGGTATATATCCGCTTGCGCTGTCCTCAAAGTCGGTGTGGCTGTCAGCGGTGGCATGGTTTGAGCAGAGCCATTCAAAGCAGCTGTACAGGGACTCTGCTGAGCTTGAGATGTCCAAAGACGATTACAAGGAGCTGCTGGGCTTTTATGTTGACCTTCTGGAGAGGGGCGTTACAAAGCACAGCGATGACTTCGACAGAAACGACCTTGAACGCGAGAATGTTGCGGGGCAGGCAGTGTGGATATCCGATGCTGAGTACTACTGTGACCCCTCGCTGAAGCTTGGACTTGACATCGTGATAGGCGACTACCCCTGTATAGAGGGCGCCGAGGTTTTCGGCTGGTACAAAAAGCCTACAAGCCTTTATGCGATAAAGAGAACAACCAAAAATCCCGAAGAGGCGGCAAAGCTTCTTGACTATCTGGAAAACAGCAAGGAAATGAACACTCTGCAGAAGCTCGGAAAGGGTATACCCTCATCGAAGGCGGCTCTCGAGATACTGGAGTCATACGATCTGCTTACGGGCATACAGTTTGATGCCAACGAGAAAATGAAGTCAAACGATAAATTTACGGCAATGAGCCCCTATATTGAGGACACCGAGGCTGTGGCGCTTTACTCTGAGACAGTGAAGAGTATCTTCTCGGGAGAACTCAGTCTTGATGAGGCAGCTGAGGCTACCTATGATGAAATGAAGATGCTCTTGCAAAGTTAGCTATGGCTTTACATTCGCAATCGTTTTCGGGCTGTTTCGATAGAACAACTGACTAAAACGCTGAGTGCTGATTTGTGCAATTCTACAAAAGTGATAAAAATGTGTTAAAATCTATTGACTTTTTTGGCGGTTGGTGGTATTATAGTAACAAGCCAAAGGGAGTGACTACCCTGTGGAACAAAACGAAGCGTTCTGCTTATTTCGGCTTGCGGGGCGTTTCAAAACAAATTTTTAATATTTTTATGGAGGGATTTTCTATGAAAAAGTCAAACCGCAAGGGCTTTACACTCGTAGAGCTCGTAGTCGTAATCGCAATCATTGGTATCCTGGCAGCTATCCTCGTACCTACAATGATGAACTACGTTAAGAAGTCCAGACTTAAGAGCGCTAACTCTAACGCTAAGCTGGTATTCACAACCGCTAACAACCAGGCTGCTGACATGGTAGCTGAGGGTGAGGATCCTACAGCATTTGCTTTCAAGGGCGCACCTGCATCTGTTACTGGCACAACTTTTGAAGCTAGAGTTAAGAACGCAGTTTACAAGGCACTCAAGGACAACGGCGATGGTGTAGGCCAAGCAGCTTATAATATTAATAGCGTTGGTGAAGTTACAGGTGCTCAGTGGGCAACAGGTGAAAATTCCAAGATCGTTGGTCAGTATCCTAACCCTGAGAATGATCCTGATGAACCTCATACTTTCGGTGCTGGATTCAAGGGTACACAAGTAACTGCAACAGCTGCACAGCAGCAGTCAGGACAGCAGCAGGGTTCCTAATAGCTAACTTGTAAACATTAATTACAAACAAAATGAGAGCTGCTCTTCGGAGCAGTTCTTTTTTTGTACTTGACAAGTAAAAAACTCTGTGCTATAATAATTAAAGAGGGTATCGCACCAGCCTTTGGCTTTAGCGGTTCTCCCTCAAAGTGTTGTTATTATTGATAATAACCGCCTTATGTAGGAGTAGGGCGGTTATTTTTTATCTTTTTTGCAGATCGTTACCACGAGTGCAACTATGTTTGTTATGAGGATAAGTAAACTGATTACTTCCATAACGCTCATTCTGCTCACCCCCTTACGAGGGAAAGATTGAACCGCCTTGCCGCAGAGTGCAATACCCATAGGCTTATTATAGCACAGATGTACGGAAATGTCAATTCGTACTTGACAATCCGTCCTCCCTGTGCTATAATAATTAAAGAGGGTATCGCACCAGCCTTTGGCTTTAGCGGTTCTCCCTCTAGGATTGGTAAGTTTTATTTTTTTACCGCTCTATTGGAAGTAGGGCGGCTATTTTTTTCTGTCGTCAGAGATGATGACCACTAATGCGATCACTTCCGTAAGTAGCATTAATAAATTAAGTACGTCCGAAATACTCATTCTGATCCCCCCTTGTGAGGGGTAGATTGAACCGCCTTGCCGCAGAGTGCAATACCCATAGGCTTATTATAGCACAGATGTATGGGAATGTCAATTCGTACTTGACAATCGTTTCTGTCAAAGCCTTTACAAAATGATATTTATATGGTATAATAATATTGTATTGTCAAATAATAGTACAGTTTGACAAAAATGTATTCCTTAGACGCTGAAAGGATAATTTCTTTGACTCAGATAATTATAATCGCAGTTCTGCTCATGCTGTCGGCTGTTTGCTCGGCGGCAGAGACTGCTTTTTCGAGCTGTAACAGGATAAGGCTCAGAAAGCTTGCCGATGAGGGGAACAAGGGTGCTGAAAGAGCACTGCATATATGTGAGAACTATGATAAGGCGCTCACAGCCATACTGATAGGTAATAATGTAGTGAATATAGCCTCATCGTCGCTTGCGACGGTAGTTTTCACCGAAAGGTTCGGCAAGGGCAGTGTGGGGCTTGCAACACTTGTTATGACAGTGCTTGTGCTCATTTTCGGAGAGATACTCCCTAAAAGCCTTGCAAAGGAGAACTCGGAAAGCTTTTCCGTGTTTATGTCTGCTCCGCTTTCGGCATTTATGATTATAATAACACCGCTTATTTATATCTTTATGCTTATAAAAAAGCTTGCGGCGGCGCTTTTTCGCTCAAAGAAAAAGGCCCCGAGCGTTACCGAGGAGGAGCTGAAATATATCATTGAGGAGATCGAGGACGAGGGCGTTTTAGAGGAGCAGGAGTCGGACCTTGTGCGCTCGGCACTGGAATTTGATGAGATAGAGATATCTCAGATACTTGTTCCGAGGGTAAATGTCGAGGCTGTGGAGCTGTGTGACAGCCTTGAGGATATAAAGAACAAGTTCATAAAGACCAAGTTTTCAAGGCTTCCTGTGTATGAGGGCGATATCGACCACATAGTCGGTGTTATCCACCAGTCGGATTTCTTTGAGCTGTATCTCAGAAAGGGAAGAGATATAAGCGGTATTATGAATGAGCCTGTCTACATCAGCGAGACAAAGAAAATATCTGAGACCTTCAGGCTTATGCAGAGGAAGAAGGTGCATCTGGCGGTCGTGCTTGATGAGTACGGCGGCACCGAGGGTATATGCACTCTGGAGGACATAATTGAGGAGCTTGTCGGAGAGATATATGATGAGAGCGACGAGGAGGACATCTCTTTTGTAAAGCACAGGGACAATACCTTTGAGGTTTCGCCCGAGCTTTCGGTTTCGGACTTTCTTGAGCGTACAGGCTTAGAGCCCGATGCGATAGAGACAGACCACAACTCGATAGGCGGCTGGATAATGGACCTTTTAGACCGCCTTCCCGAGCAGAATGAGCAGATATACAGCCCTCCGTTCAAAATGACAGTCAGAATGGAAGACGAGCAGAAAATAGACAGGATCAAAATCGAGATAATCGACAATTAACATTTACGGAGGTAGTTTATATGCCAAAACAGATAAAAAAGCCGCAGACAAAGCAGTCTGACATCACATTCAGGAAATGGGCACTTGCAGCCTTATTCTCGGCAGTGCTGTTCGGCTCAGTGTTTGCGGCTCTCATAAAGACAGTGCTTGATTCGGGAAAGCCCGTACCGATGACGGTGCTTTTCTGCACCTATGTGGTTTACCTTGTGACGACGGCACTTGCTGCATGGAAGGGTGTGCAGGCCTATGCCAGAGAAGATGCGGGAGCAGCACTTCTGCATGGGATACTGCTGGGGTTTTCTTCGATATTTGCGCTTGTAAATATAAGGCTTGCAATAGTAATGCTTCTTGAAGCCTTCAAAAAGACAGAAACCTCAAAAAAACTGATAGGGGAGCAGTCGGTTTCGGATTTTATTAATTCCCAGAGGACAGCATGGGTTCTGCTTGCAATAGGAATGGCGCTCTGTGTTATGGTGGGAGTGCTTGCGATAGTAAAGCTTATTTCATCAAGGAAAAACAAATAGTATTTCGGGGTAGAATTTGGAGGAAGAAAACAAATGATAAGAAAATTATTCAGACAAATGCTGCTGACTCAGATCCTTTCAGCCATGACAGTAATGCTCTGTATGCTGATAGACAGCATTATGATCGGGCGTTTCCTGGGCGTTGAGTCTATGTCGGCATACGGCTATGCTACACCTGTACTGCTTGTGTTTGCAGCTATAGGCAGCATGATCTCGGCAGGCGTTCAGGTCATGTGCGGAAAAACTATGGGTATAGGCGATAAAAAAGGCACAAATGCCTGCTTTACAGCCTCAGTGGTGATAACCGCAGCGGTATCCGTCATAGGACTTGCAGCGGTGCTGATCTTCACCGATCCTATCTGTACACTCCTCGGAGCAGGCACAAAGACCGAGAACGCAGAGGTCTTCAAGCTTACAAAGGACTATCTGAGAGGCTTCATAATCGGAGCTCCTGCATTCATGTTCTCGCAGGTAATGGTGCCATATATGCAGATCTCGGGCAGCAGAACACGTCTTGTTGTAGCAGTTGCCTTTATGACAGTAGGTGACATTGCCGCTGACCTTATAAACGTTTTTGCAGCTCACGGCGGCACCTTCGGAATGGGTCTTGCATCAAGCATAAGCTATTATATCGCATTCTGCATAGGAATAGCATATTTCTTCAAAAAGGACTGCATCTTCCAGTTCAAGAAGGCGCTTATCTCTGTGAAAAGCTGTTTGCAGGTATTCAGAGACGGCGTGCCTACCCTTATCAATCAGATGAGCTTAGTTCTTCTGACCTTTGTTCTGAATAATATCCTCAGACACATCGACCCCGTCCTTGCGGTTGCGGCATATTCCGTAATTTCTACAGTCGGCAATATCTGCTATTCGTTCAGCTCGGGAATTGCTTCTGTGGCACTTATGCTTTCCTCTATTCTTTACAGCGATGAGGACAAAACCAGTCTTAAAGCTCTTGTCAGGATAATGACGGTATATGCGGCAGTTATCTGCGGAATAGTCACGGGCCTTGTGCTGATATTTGCAAAACCGCTGGTGCTTCTCTTCCTTGACACGCCCGAGGCTTACAAGTACGCTGTTGTAGGTCTGAGAATATTCGTGCTGTCGCTTGTGCCCTGTGCTATCAATACGAGTCTTAAAAACTATTATCAGGGTGTAAATCATGTTGGCCTTACACAGACGATCTCCGTTATGCAGAATTTTGCCCTTACAGCGGCATCAGCTTATATACTCAGTGAGCTCTTCGGTATAAAGGGCGTGTGGTTCGGCTTCCTCTGCGGAGAGTGCCTTACGCTCCTGTTCATAGTTATCTATGTAGCAGTGAAGAATAAGAAGTTTTCTATCTCTGCCGAGGCTTTCTCGCTCCTGCCCGAAAACTACGGCGTAAAAGACGATGACTGCCTTGAGGTTTCACTGACCAATCCCGATGAGGTAGTTACTGCTTCTGTTGCAGTATCGCTTTTCTGCAAGGAGCACGGTGCAGGCTCAAAGCTGAGCTCACTTATTGCCCTTTCTGTTGAGGAAATGGCAAATAATATCGTAAAGCATGGCTTCGATAAGGAAAAGCGTGAGAACTCCATTGACATAAGGCTTATGTTCAAAAGAGGCGAGCCGATACTCCGTATCCGTGACAACTGCCGCCATTTTGACCCTGTCAAATATACGGAAATGCACAGCGATGATGACCCTGTATCACATATCGGCATAAAAATGGTAATGAAGCTTGTAAAGAGCGCAAACTATGTAAACTCTATGGGTCTGAACAACCTTACACTGACTTTCTGATATAACGGAGGATAACCGAATGACTGAAAAACTATTTGATAACGGAATGCTTATGGAATTTGACGCAAAGGTCATTTCCTGTACCGAGATAAAAAAGGGCTGGGAAATTGTTCTTGACCGCACAGCCTTCTTCCCCGAGGGCGGCGGACAGGCAGGCGATGTCGGCAGGCTCGGAGATACCGAGGTTCTTGATACCTACGAGAAAAACGGCGAGGTCATTCACAAGTGCAGGTCGGCTATTGAAGTCGGAACTGAAGTGCATGGCTCTGTAAACTATAATGTCAGGATCAGACGTATGCAGAACCACTCGGGAGAGCACCTTATCATGGGCTTTATCCATGCTAAGCTCGGATATGAGAACGTGGGCTTTCACCTCGGCACCTCGGAAGTTACCCTTGACCTTAACGGAGTTATTTCCGATGAGGATCTCGCAGAGTGCGAGATCAAGGCTAACGAAGCGATAGCAAAAGACCTTCCCATAACCATAACCTACCCCGACAGCGAGACCCTGTCAGGCATGGAATACAGGAGCAAGCTTGAAATGACGGAAAACGTCAGGATAGTAACTATCGAGGGTGCAGATGTATGCGCCTGCTGTGCTCCGCACGTTGGCTCAACAGGTCAGATAGGTATTATCAAGGTGCTCTCCTCGGAAAGCTACAAGGGCGGAACAAGAGTGCATATCCTCTGCGGACTGGACGCATTTGAGCTCCTCAAACAGAGACAGGATACCGTATCGGCTCTGTCGAAGCTTCTGTCCTCAAAGCCCGAGAAGGTATATCAGTTTGTTGAAAAGCTCCTGACCGAAAATAACGAGCTTAAAAGACAGATCGCAGACATTGAAAAGCAGAAAGCACAGGATATCATCGACAGCCTTTCCAATGACAGCAGAGAGAGCTTCTGCGTGTTTACAAAGGGCATAGGCCGTGATGCTATGCGTGAGATCGCAAACAAGGCAGTTCTTCTGACAGACGGTGCAGCAGGCATTTTCGGAGAAGAGGCTCAGGGCTTCAGCTATATCATAGCTTCAAGCAGCCTGCCATTGAGAGCAAAGTCGAAGGAGATAAATCAGGCTCTCGGCGGAAAGGGCGGCGGCTCAGATCAGATGATACAGGGCAGCGTCACCGCAGGTAAAGAAGAGATAGAAGCCTTTTTCAAGACCATATAACAAAAACCGCAGGCGAACTCGTCTGCGGTTTTTCATATCTATCTTGCATAGCCCTTTACCGTAGCATTAATCGCCCTTGACCAGCCGTTAAGAAGCTCTGTTCTTTTCTCCTCGGTCATTGAGGGGCTGAATTCACGGAAGTTCTCGCAAAGACCTGAAAGCTCCTCGGTGCTGCCCCAGAAGCCGCAGCCAAGTCCAGCAAGGAAGGCAGCGCCAAGCGCCGTTGACTCAACATTCGAGGGCCTTATCACTGACCTTGCAAGTATATCTGCCTGAAACTCCATAAGGAAGTCATTCTGGGCAGCTCCGCCGTCAACCTTGATAACACCCAGCTTTCCTGTGTCCTGCTCCATAGCGTCGAGCACGTCGGCGGTCTGATAAGCGATAGCCTCAAGCGCCGCCCTTATGATGTGGTTTTTGCCTGTTCCTCGGGTAAGGCCTGTTATGGTGCCTCTTGCGTCGGGCACCCAGTATGGAGTGCCAAGCCCTACGAACGCAGGCACAAAGTACACTCCGCCGTTATCGGGGACAGAGCGTGCAGCTGCTTCGCTCTCCTCTGCGGAGCTGATAATGCCAAGCTGATCTCTCAGCCACTTGACCACAGCCCCCGACACAAACACCGAGCCCTCCAGCGCATAGCTTGCCTGACCGTTCATGCTCCACGCAACGGTAGTCAGCAGACCGCTTCGGCTCTCAACGGGTTTCTCTCCCGTGTTCATAAGGAGAAATCCGCCTGTGCCGTAGGTGTTTTTCACATCGCCCTCGTGGAAGCAGCACTGCCCGAAGAGCGCAGCCTGCTGATCTCCTGCGCAGCCCCTTATTGGGATAGCAGCCCCGAAAATGCTCTCGTCACACACACCGAAGTCTCCCGAGCACTCACGCACCTCGGGGAGCAGGCTTTCGGGAATGCCGAGAAGCCCAAGTATCTCTTTGTCCCAGCTCATAGTGTGGATATTGAAAAGCATAGTCCTTGACGCATTTGAGCAGTCGGTGGCGTGGACCTTTCCGCCTGTTAAGTTCCATATCAGCCAGCAGTCCACTGTACCGAAAAGGAGCTCGCCCTTTTGTGCTCTCTCACGCACGCCCTCAACGTTGTCGATTATCCATTTTATCTTAGTTGCCGAGAAGTACGGGTCTATAAGCAGGCCTGTCTTGTCCTTGAAAAATTTCCCGAGCCCCTGGCCTTCAAGTCTTGCACAGATATCGGCGGTTCTGCGGCACTGCCATACTATCGCATTGTAGACCGGCTTTCCAGTTGCCTTGTCCCATATTATCGTGGTCTCACGCTGGTTAGTGATACCGAGAGCCGCAATATCGGAAGGCGATATGCCTGTCTGCTCAAGCACCGCCCTTACGGAATCAAGCTGGCTGTTGAGTATATCCATAGGGTCATGCTCAACAAAAGCCCCCTCGGGGAATATCTGCGGAAACTCCTTGTTCACAGCGGCGACCTTTTTGCCCTCATGGTCAAAAATGACAGCCCTTGACGAAGTTGTACCCTGATCGAGTGACATGATATATTTGCTCATAGTTACCTCCGGAGTTTTTTATTATTATACCATAAGAGCCTGCGAAAGTAAAGCATTTTATTCTCATCAAAGCACAAGAAAATTTCCTGATTTTTATAGACAAATCGGGAAAGATATGGTATAATAACTTTGTATGTATTTAATGTAAGGAGAAAGTAAAATGATAACAGTAAGCAATGTAAGTCTGTCGTTCGGAGGACAGCTTCTTTTCAAGGACGTTGACCTCAAATTCACAAACGGCAACTGCTACGGCATAATCGGTGCAAACGGAGCAGGAAAGTCTACCTTTCTTAAGATCCTCAACGGCGAGATCGAGCCCACCACAGGTGAGGTAGCCATCTCCAAGGAGGACAGGCTCTCCGTTCTCAGACAGGATCACTTCGCATTCGATGAGTATAATGTCCTTGATACTGTCATTATGGGAAACAAAAGGCTTTATGACATCATGCAGGAGAAGGATGCTCTCTACGCAAAGGAGGATTTCACCGAGGAGGACGGCGACCGTGCAGGCGAGCTTGAAAGCGAATTCGCAGAGCTCAACGGCTGGGAGGCTGAGAGCGATGCTTCAAAGCTTCTGCAGGGCCTGGGTCTGCCCGAGGATATCCTCTATTCGCAGATGTCCACTCTCTCGGGTAATGAGAAGGTCAAGGTGCTTTTAGCACAGGCACTCTTCGGAAACCCCGATATAATCATGCTCGACGAGCCTACCAACCACCTCGATATTGACGCTATCCGCTGGCTGGAGGATTTCCTCGCAGATTATTTCGGAACTGTCCTTGTAGTATCGCATGACAGACACTTTCTCAATAACGTCTGCACCCATATAGTCGATATCGACTACACCAAGATCAAGATGTATGTCGGCAACTATGAGTTCTGGTATGAGTCCTCACAGCTTATGCAGAGGCTTATGAAAAACCAGCAGAAGAAAAACGAGGACAAGATAAAAGAGCTTCAGGAGTTCATCAATCGCTTCTCTGCCAACAAGTCAAAGTCCCGTCAGGCGACAGCGAGAAGGAAGCTCCTTGATAAGATAAGCTTAGAAGAGATACCTGCATCATCGAGAAAATATCCCTTTGTTCAGTTCACAATGGACAGAGACCTCGGCAAGGATATACTGAAAGTAAACGGCATATCCAAGACCGTTGACGGAGAAAAGCTTCTCAATAACGTGTCCTTTACGCTTTCAAGAACTGACAAGGTAGCTTTTATATCCGAGAACGAGCAGGCAGTAACGGCTCTCTTCAAGATACTTGCCGAAGAGGAAGAACCCGACGAAGGCTCGATCAAGTGGGGAGTATCTACCTCACGTTCGTATTTCCCTGTGGATAACTCAAAGTATTTCAACGGTCATACAGAATCCATAGTTGACTGGATAAGACCCTACTCCCGTTCAGAGGTAACTGACACATATCTCAGGGGCTTCCTCGGAAAAATGCTCTTCTCGGGCGATGAGATCTACAAGCCCGTAGAGGTGCTCTCGGGAGGAGAAAAGGTAAGATGTATGTTCTCCCGAATGATGCTTTTCGGCTCGAACGTTATCATGCTTGACAGACCGACCAACCACCTTGACCTCGAGTCTATCACTGCGGTCAATAATGCTATGCTTGACTTCAAGGGAGTGGTGATCTTCGCCTCTCACGACCACGAAATAGTGCAGACCGTTGCTAACCGCATCATTGAGATCACCCCTGACGGCTGTATCGACAGAATGGGCACTTATGAGGACTTCCTTGAGTGGAGAAGAGAGCACGGAATGAGGTCATTTATAGAATGAGTCCTGCCGGACGGGCAATCCACGCCGTAAACAGTTCGTAAGGATAGCTTTGCTCCCGCTGTTTTTCAGTTGATGATGAGGCAAGATAGATGTGTTCTGCCCCAAAAACAAGCATTGGAGGAAACAATGAAAAAGTATAAAAACATCTCAGTCCGACCCTATGAGCCCGGAGATATTCCACGTCTGACCGAGATATGGAACGAAACAGTCGAGGCAGGCAATGCCTTTCCTCAGGAGAGCCCGATGACGGAGGAGGAAGCGGCAGAGTTTTTCGCATCTCAGACCTTTACGGGTGCTGCGGAATATAAAGGCGAGGTCTCGGGGCTTTATATCCTGCACCCGAACAATGTCGGCAGGTGCGGACATATTGCAAATGCAAGCTACGCCGTGTCCTCAAAGGTGAGGGGCAAGGGTGTGGGCAGAGTGCTGGTGGAGCACTCCCTCTTTATCGCAAAGCAGAGGGGCTTTACGATTTTGCAGTTTAATGCAGTGGTTGCATCAAACAGGGCGGCAACCGCCCTTTATGAGAAGCTCGGCTTTGTTCAGATAGGCACAGTCGAGGGCGGATATAGAAACATAAATAACCAATACGAAGACATAATACTTTTTTATCACAAACTTTAGTCAGGAGGATAAATTATGCTAAAGCCTGCAAGTGTTTTCAGCAACGATATGGTTCTGCAAAGAGACAAGAACATCACCGTATGGGGCAGGGGCGAGAACGGAAGAACAGTTACCGCTTCAATTAACGGAAACTCCGCCTGTGCAAAGGTCAAAGACGGCAAGTGGGAGCTTACCCTCGCACCTATGAGTGCAGGCGGCGACTACGAAATGACACTCACCGACGGCACAGACACAGTCACCTTTTACAGAGTTGCGGTAGGTGAGGTGTGGCTCTGCGGAGGTCAGTCAAATATGGAGCTGGAGCTTCAGAATGCCAAGGACGGACAGGAGATACTCAAAGGCCTTACACCTGACTGCAATGTGCGCTTCTACTACACACAGAAAAACGGCTATAAGGACGATAAGTTCCGGCACGATGAGGAAAACTCAGCGTGGTCTCAGGCAGGCCCTGAGGCTTCCCGTGCGTGGAGTGCGGTAGGCTTTCACTTCGGAGTGAAGCTTGCAAGGGAGCTCGGAGTGACGGTCGGGCTTATCGGCTGCAACTGGGGCGGAACATCAGCTTCCGCATGGGTAGACAGAGCCACCCTCGAAGCTGACAGCCGTATCAGAAGCTACATAGACGAGTATGATGAAAAGGTTGCAGGCAAGTCTATTGAACAGCAGACCAAGGAATACCGTGAATATGAGGAGTATGACCGCAAGTGGCACGAAAAGGAGCAGGAGGTCTACAAAAACGAGCCGGGGGCATCGTGGGACAGAGTGCAGGAGCTCTGCGGAAAGAACCTCTGGCCGGGACCTATGTGCGAGCTCAATCCGTTCAGACCGACAGGCCTTTATGATACTATGCTTATGAGGGTCTGCCCGTACACACTGAGGGGCTTCCTCTACTATCAGGGCGAATCCGACGACCACAAGCCCGACAGCTATTATGAGCTTTTCACGGCACTTATAAAGCTCTGGAGAACAAACTGGGGCGATGATGACCTGCCGTTCATACTTACCCAGCTTCCAATGTTCAGATATGCTCACGACCCCGACTATAAGCACTGGGCGAAGATACGCTCCGCACAGATGAGAGCCTACAGAATTGTAAAAAACACAGGCATGGCAGTTATCCTCGACTGCGGAGAGCTTGACAATATCCACCCGACCGACAAAAAGCCTGTCGGAGAGCGCCTTTGCTTGCAGGCAGAAAAGCTGGCCTACGGAATGGACGTCAAGGCGGACGGTGCGTTCCTTGAGAGCGTTACCTTTGAGGGCGAAAGGGCAGTGCTCACGCTTAAAAATGCAGAGGGTCTTGAATTCAGAGGAGAAGCAGCAGGCTTTGAGCTTGCAGGCGAGGACGGAGACTTCAGGCCTGCCGATGCAGTCATCGAGGGCGAAAAGGTTGTCCTCACAAGTGCAGAGGTAAAGGAGCCGAAGTTTGCTTCATACTGCTGGACAAACTACGGCGAGGTAAATGTCTATAACGATGCAGGCATACCGCTTGCGCCGTTCAATACAAAGGAAGAAAACTACAGACGCTGATTTTCAGCATAGAAAGAGGATATTATGATCTGGGACAAATTTGCAGGCTTTTATGATCTTGCGGAAACTATCTATAACAAAGATGTCTATACCAATTTAGGCAAGAGAGTCGCACAGGAGATAGACGAGAGCGATACCGTTCTTGAATGTGCCTGCGGAACAGGTGCAATAACAAAATACGTTGCTCCCAGGTGCAGGCTTCTGGTCGCTACCGATATGTCAAAGGGTATGCTGGTTGAGGCTCAGAAAAACTGCGATAATCTCAATAACATCAGGTTCAGATACGCAGATATAATGAACATCAACTGCCGTGACGAGCGATTCGACAAGGTGATAGCAGGCAATGTTATCCACCTGCTCGATGAGCCCGAAAAGGCAATAGAAGAGCTTCTGCGTGTGTGCAGAACAGGGGGAAAGGTCATAATTCCGACCTATATCAATTCCGAGAACACCTCTGCAAGCATAGCCGTTGATGCGCTCTCCCTCATTGGAGTGGATTTTAAGCGTGAGTTTGACTATGAGTCCTACAAGGAGTTCTTCACAGACTTAGGCTTTGAGCCTGAGTTCGATGTAGTCAGGGGCAGAATGGACTGCGCAATTGCGGTTATCACAAAGAAAGAGGCGTAAAAATGGTTTCGGGCGAGGCAACTGTAGTAAACAAGGAGGGTCTGCATTTCAGACCTGCGGGCGAGCTTGTCAAGGCTTGCAAGGCTTATGAGAACTGCAATATAAAGCTTTGCGCCAACGGCAAGACCGTGAACGCAAAATCTATAATGAATGTACCTCTGGCAGGCGCAAAAATGGGTCAGAGGGTGACTATAATCTGTGAGGGTGAAAACGAGGAGGAGGCTCTTCGTGATATACTCTCACGCATTTCAAACGGATTCGGACTATAACAGATAGGGGAGATTACGATGAACGATATCCTGCATATCAAGGCGGTTTTTGCCGAGGATTTCAGTGCTGCACAGGCGGTAAGCAAGGTGCCTCTGGTGAGAGACCTGACAGTTACGAATGAGAGCGATCAGAGCTTCACAGACTTAGAGCTCAGACTCCACTTTGACCCTGCCTTTGCAGAGGACGTCACAGTAAAGCTTAGCTCGGTCGGGGCAGGAGAGACACTCAGGGTTACACCGATCAAGCTGAATATTGAGCTTACAAAGCTTATGGAGCTCACCGAGACTGTTCAGGGCAAGCTTTTTGCAAGCGTATGGCAGGGCGAGGAGGCCCTCTGCCGACAGCAGGAGGAGATAAAGCTCCTGCCGCCTGAAATCTGGAACGGCACAGCCCGTATGCCCGAAACTGTCTGCGCCTTTATCACGCCGACAGCTCAGAGTGTTGCGCAGATAGTTCAGAGCGCTGCTTCTTTTATGCAGCAGTGGACAGGCAGTGCGCAGTTTCTCGGCTATCAGATGCAGGATAACAATAACGTTAAGCAGCAGGCTGCAGCGATCTTTGAAGCAATAAAGGCAGCGGAGATCGGCTATATCAATCCACCTGCAAGCTTTGAAAACGGTGAAATTAAGGTAAAAACTCCCGATGTTCTCCTCGGTGAGAAAAAGGGTACCTGTCTTGATTTTGCAGTGCTTTACTGTGCCTGCTTAGAGGCAGCAGGTCTTGCACCGCTTCTGTTCTTTATGAAGGGTCATGCCTTTGCAGGTGCATGGTTTGAGGAGCAGAGCTTTGCCGACTTTGTGACCGATGACATCACAGCAATACAAAAGCGTCTTGCAGATCAGGCTGAGGAGCTTTTCTGTGTTGAGTGTACCGATATGGTTGCAGGCAGGGGAGTGCAGTTTGATACAGCCCTCATGAACGGAAAAGCACATTTCTCAGGCACTGAGGAGTTTGATATCTGCATTGATGTGAGGCGCTCAAGAGCAAGCGCTATAGGCTCTGTGTCTGTGACAGAGGGAGAAGCAGGCTTTGTCACTGTGTCAGATGAGCTGAGTGCAGGCGCTCCTGCGGCTATCAACTCCGCAATGCTGGGAGTTGCCTCGGGAGAGCGTGTAATGACCAAGCAGAAAATGTGGGAAAGAAAGCTTCTTGATTTCAGCCTGAGAAATTCACTTCTGAATTTCAGGGCTACAAAGAACACCCTGAGACTTGTTGCTTCCGACCTTCATGCTTTAGAGGACATAGTCTGGAACGAAAAAGACCTGCTCGTCTGCGAGAGCCCCTCGCAGCAGCTTTTCATAAGCCGTGAAGACGGCTTTGAGCCTGATCTTGATATGGCAGCAGTAAAAAGCATCAGCGAGGAGGAGCTGAAAAGCAGCCGTATTCGCACATTTATTTCAAAGGCCGAGCTTGAACGCACCCTTAAAAGCATATTCAGAGCTGCCAAGACAGCGATAGAGGAAAACGGCTCGAATACACTGTTTTTAGCACTGGGCTTCCTTAAATGGTATGAGACCGACGTTTCTCAGAAGCCAAGATATGCACCCCTTATCCTTGTGCCTGTAGACCTCGTGAAGAGTATCAGAAATCACGGCTACGTTATCCGCACAAGGCAGGAGGATCCTCAGATAAATATCACTCTGCTTGAATACCTCAGGCAGGATCACGGCATAGAGATAAACGGTCTTGACCCTCTGCCGATAGATGACGAAAACGGCACAGACACAGCACTCGTTTTCAATACGATCAGACAGGCAATAATGAACAAGAGCCGCTGGAACATTCTTGATTATGCATATCTCGGGCTGTTCTCCTTCGGTCAGTTCGTAATGTGGAACGATATCAGAAACCGTGCCGATGAGCTTGAAAAAAACAAGATAGTGTCCTCACTTGTAAAGGGCGCTATCACCTGGACACCGCAGGAGCAGACCGTCACTCCCGAAAACTGCGACACCACAGTTTCAATGGCTGACATTGCCGTTCCGATGATAGCCGACTCCTCACAGCTTACGGCTGTAGTCATGGCATCAAAGGGCGAGAGCTTCGTTCTGCACGGCCCTCCGGGAACAGGAAAGTCGCAGACTATTACAAATATGATAGCAAACGCTCTGTATCAGGGCAAGTCTGTCCTCTTTGCCGCCGAAAAAATGGCAGCGCTCAGCGTAGTTAAGAAAAGGCTCGCAGGCATAGGTCTTGACCCCTTCTGTCTGGAGCTTCACTCAAACAAGACTAATAAGAGCGTAGTTCTCGGTCAGCTTGAAAAGGCGCTTGAGGTAGGCAGAATAAAGCCTGCCGAGGAGTACGAAGCCACAGCCGCCAAGTGCGAGGAGCTCAAGCGTGACCTTAATCACATAATGGACGCTCTTCACGCAAAGAGAAAGTGCGGAGTATCGCTTTATGACTCTATCGGCATTTTCAGGGAGAGACTTCAGTATAAGGATATGCTGAGTTTTGATGACAGCCTTCTCTCAAGCCTTGACGAAGCACAGCTCGCAAGAGTGACCGAGCTTACAGATAAGTATGCGTCAGCTGCTGCCGAGATAGGTGTATTCGCTGAGCACCCCTTCAGAACATATAACGGCTCAAACTATTCTATTGAACTCCGTGACGAGTTTGAGCGTGAGTGCCGTGCGCTCCTCTCTCTTGCAGACGGTGCGCAGGGCGGTCTGGGGACGCTGAATTCAGTCCTTCCTGTTCAGGCAGGCACAGACCGCCGCAGTGCAGACGCTCTCTGCGGTATAGCAGAGGCGTGCTCTATAGAAGGCACAGCACTTGGTTCCCTTATCGGCAATGAGAATATTTCCGACATTCAGCAGAAGCTTCACAGCCTTTGCGCTGAGGGTGATTCTCTGAATACCTTAAAGGCAGAGATACTGGGCACCTATGAAGCAGATATTCTCAATCTTGACGCAAACTCCACCCGCAGAGCCTACAGAGAGGCATCTGCCAAGTGGTTCATACCCAAGCACTTCGGAATTAAAAAGATAGTCCGTTCACTTGACGCATACTCCAAAAAGCAGGGAACTGTTACCAAAGAGAACGTGAGCGCCGAGCTTGACAAGCTTTGTGCCGTTATGGAGAAAAGACAGGCTCTTTCCTCTGCCGACCCGAACATTACAGCCTTCGCAGGAGCGCTCTGGCAAGGTGAGAACACTGATTTCAGATCCCTTTCAAATGCGCTTGCAAAGACCGCTTCTCTTGACGGTGCTTTCAGGGCGCTTGGCGCAAGACCCACAGGTGAGCTCCCTGCCTATACTCAGCAGATGGCAGATGCAAAGTCGGCAATCGAAGCCTTTACTAGATCCTGCGATGCGCTGAGCGAAAAGTACAGGATAGACTTCTCTGCCGAGGAAGCATCATCAGGCTGGATAACAGATATCAGGACAACTATTGATGTTATGCTTGCAAACCTCAGTGAGCTCAGAGAGCGTGTTATCTTCACTCAGGCAGAAGCACCCCTCAGAGAGTGCGGACTTACAAGCGTTTGTGCCGCTTACCGCACAGGCAAAGTTCCGACTGCCGAGCTTTCGGACGCTATGCTTTGCTGCCTGCACTATTCGCTGGCACTTAAATATATCCGTGAGGACGAAAGACTGTCCTCGTTCAGCGGCAAGCAGGCAGAGGACATCATTGCCCGCTATGCCGAGGTCACAGAGCGCTACCGTACACTAACTGTTACTCAGCTTGTGTCGAAGCTCTCTGCAAATATTCCGAACACTATGGTCGGCTCTGCCGCCTCTTCCGAGGTCGGTATACTTAAAAAGGCTATCAAAAACAACGGCAGAATGCTTTCTATCAGAAAGCTCTTCGAGCAGATACCCACTCTTCTCAGAAGGCTCTGTCCATGTATGCTCATGAGCCCGATCTCGGTCGCTCAGTATATAGACCCGACCTTCCCGAAGTTTGACCTTGTGATCTTCGACGAGGCTTCACAGCTTCCGACAAGTGAGGCTGTCGGCACTATCGCCAGAGCAGATAACGCTATCATAGTCGGCGACCCGAAGCAGCTTCCGCCGACCAGCTTCTTCAAATCCGACAAGACCGATGAGGACAATGCCGAGCACGATGACCTTGAGAGCCTTCTCGATGACTGCTTAGCCCTCTCAATGCCGCAGGAATACCTCAAATGGCATTACCGTTCAAAGCACGAGAGCCTTATCGCTTTCTCAAATATGAAGTACTATGACAATAAGCTCTACACCTTCCCCTCGCCCAGAGATATGGTATCTCAGGTAAAGCTTGTTCAGCTTGACGGCTTCTATGACAAGGGAAGCTCCAAGCAGAACCGTGCCGAGGCCGAAGCAGTTGTTGCCGAGATCATGCGCAGGCTAAGAGATGAAAAGCTCAGAAATGACAGCATAGGAGTTGTTACCTTCTCACTTGCACAGCAGACCCTCATAGAAGACCTTCTCGAGGACGAATTCAACGCAAACCCCGATATAGCTGAGTTTGATGCTCAGTCCAAGGAGCCCGTTTTCGTTAAGAACCTTGAAAACGTTCAGGGTGATGAGCGTGACGTTATCCTCTTCTCGATAGGCTACGGTCCCGATAAGGACGGCAAGGTTTCAATGAACTTCGGCCCTATCAACCGTGAGGGAGGCTGGAGACGTCTGAACGTTGCAGTTACCAGATCAAAGAAGGAAATGATAATCTATTCGGTTCTCAGACCTGAGCAGATAGACCTCTCCAGAACAAGGTCTCAGGGTGCTGAGGGGCTTAAAGCCTTCCTTGAATTTGCACAGAGAGGAAGAAATATCAATGTTGCCGACCGTACAGGTATCTCAAAAGAGCCTGTTGTCAACGAGATAGCCGACAGAGTAAGAGAGCTCGGTTACGAGTGTAACTGCTCGATCGGTGCATCGGAGTATAGGCTTGACATCGGTGTTATCGACCCCGAAAACAAAGACGAGTATATGCTCGGTATCATGCTTGACGGTAAAACCTGCTATAACACTCCTGCCGCAAAGGACAGGTTTATCTCACAGCCCTCAGTGCTTGAAGGCCTCGGCTGGAGAATTTGCAGAGTGTGGACCCTCGACTGGTTTGACGATCCCGAGCGTGTCATGGCTCAGATAAAGGACGCAATTGCGAATGCAAAAACTCCGATAGTAAAGCAGGAGACCCAAAAGGAAGAGCCTGTTTTCATTCAGGAAGCTCCCGTTGAAGCAGGTCTGAATGCAAGACCCTATGTGAGCACAAATATAACAGAGCTCGGCACAATGCAGGACTTCTACAATGAGGGAAACACTCAGAAGAGCCTGAACCTTATGACAAATATCCTCGAAACCGAAGCGCCTATAGAGAGAAGCCTCTTTATGAAAAAGGTTTTCTCAGCGTGGGGGATATCACGCTCAACTCAGAAGGCTGAAATGCACTTTGCAAAGCTTATGGGCTCACTTTCAAAGCAGATAACTATGGACAGCGAGCACGCATTTATCTGGGGCGGTGCCGCAGCGACAGATTCTATGAGCTATTACCGCACACCAACGGAGCAGATGCAGCGCTCCGCCGAGGAGATCGCTTCTCAGGAATATACCTGTGCAGCCCTTGAGGTGCTCGATGAGCAGCTTGCTCTCAGCGAGAGCGACCTTATAAGGGAGACTGCTAAGAAGTTTGGCTTCACTCGCCTGACTGCGCCTATCGAAAACACTGTAAGGTTTGCGCTCACGCAGGCTGAGCAAAACGGCAGGATAGAAAAGCTGGATAACGGAAACTACAGCAGAACATAACAAAGGCCGCAGCAGAGATAATCTGCTGCGGCTTTTAATAAAAAATCCGCAAGGTCGGGTCAAACCTTGCGGATTTATGTGTTTATTAACCGTTGAGCTTCTTAGCAAGCTGAGAAACCTTTCTCGCAGCCTTATTCTTGTGAATAATGCCCTTAGAGCGAGCCATGTTTACCTTCTTGATCGCAACTCTTACAGCCTCTTCCTTGTTGTCAGCATTCTCGTTGACAGCAGCGTCAGCCTTCTTAAGAGCAGTCTTGAGATCAGACTTGATAACCTTGTTTCTGAGTGTCTTAGTCTCGATAACCTTAACTCTCTTCTTAGCAGACTTAATATTTGGCATGAAAGCACCTCCTCATTACAAATACGCACTCGTTTTGCAAAGCCGCTGCAGACTGAGAGGAATACAGCGATCCCATTAAACAAGCCTTATGAATTATTTTAGCACATTTCGCCCGAAATTGCAAGACCTTTTTATTAAAATTTCAAAACAAAATTACAGACTTTCTTGTAACAAATGCCAAACCAGGTCGGTTGAAGCAAAAGACAGCCCGATGCAAGGATCGTGCATCGGGCTGCTTAGGGGGTGTGTACTATATATGAAAAGCCGTTTGATGTCTCCCGGCTTAAGCGGGTAGTTGGAAGCTTCAGCAAGGGTGAAGGCTATTGCCGCAGCCTTTCTCGGTGTTCCTCTGACCTTGGATATATAATACCGCCCCAATATGTTCATTTTATGAAAGAACTCGGAAAAGAAGCTGAAAGAAACAGGAAAGTATTTTCACATCAGCCTGTAAACTCAATGTCGATAACAGCTATCTCAGCCTTTGTTCCGACCCTCATAAACGGTCCGTACACGCCAACTCCCGAGGTCACAAGCGAATACATATCGTCCTTTTTCATCAGTCCGTATGGGTTTTCCCATTTGAGCCTTACGGGAATAGTCAGCGGGAAGAGCTGCCCGTCATGAGTGTGCCCTGAGAAGTCAATATCAGCGCCTGCATCTGCAGTCTCCTGAAGCTCATCAGGCTCGTGGGCGATAACAAAGATCGGCTTTGTCTTGTCAAGTCCCTCGGTGAGCTCCTCTATAGACGCTCTCACGCCGTCCTCAGTTCCGACCTTCTCTCCGTCACGTCTGCCGACAAGGTAGAAGCTGTTATCGATCAGCACCGATTCGTCGGTCATAAGCTTTACATTGCACTCCTCCATGAAGTCATACATTCCCTGAGCGTTCAGCTTCTTCGGGCCAAAGTCAAGCGTAAAGCCCATAAGTATCTGCTCTTCAATATCATGATTGCCGAAAACGGCATAGGTGCCGTATGTAGTTTCAATACTCCTGAAAGCCTTTGCTATACGCTCAGGGTCATCGAGGTTTTTGTAGCTGTTGTCAAAAATATCTCCTGCAAACACAACGAGGTCAGCGTTCTGCTCATTTATGCGCTCAGCCATCTGCTCTATCTGGTCTGCACCTATAGCGTAGCCCATGTGCGTGTCAGCGATAAGCACAACTCTCAGGCTGTCACGCTCACCGCAGGACTTGTTCACCTCTGCGGTGTAGTTTGTAACCCTTATATGCCTTGCGTTCATAAAGCCGTAAATGCAGACCGCTGCTGCGCACATTGCAACTATTCCGCCGACAGAAACTATTCCCACACGGCTGAAAAGCTTCGTATCTTTAAGCTTTGTGTGCTTGGCTATCAGGCGGATAAGGTCAAACAGTGCAATGAACAGCAGCAGATACAGCAGTATCCCTATCCAGTAGGTCGAGTACCGCCTTATCACAATAGTTACAGTGTTTTTCGGCAGCACCACAGCTATCAGCGGCGTAACAGATGATACTGCAAACCACACCGCCAGCGGATACTTAAAGGGCTTCCAGTCAAACACATGATGACAGTTTTTGACCCAGTACAAAAACCTGAGTATCATATAAACAACAGCCGCCAGATACATCGGCAGCAGAAACAGAAATATCATAAAGCGCCTCCGCAGTAAGTTACTAATAAGTATAACACAGTTCTTGGAATATGTAAAGTCCTGTACAAGTCACATGGTTGCATTTTTTTGCAATATGTGCTATAATATATAATAGTATATTATGTATGAAGGGCGGTGAGGCAATGCTCTCTCAGCTTACAAAACCTATAAGCTATTTAAAAGGTGTAGGTCCTGCCAAGGCTCAGAAGTATGAGCGCCTTGGGGTAAACACAGTCTATGACCTTCTCTGTGACTACCCGAGAGACTATCTTGACCTCACTCAGCCTGTGGCTATAAATGACGCTCCCGCAAATGAGCAGGCTCTTGTCAGGGGCAGGGTATTCAAAAAGCTCCAGCCTGCAATGGTGCGCCGGGGTCTTACAATCTATCGTGCTGCCGTGACCGATGATACAGCCGATCTGACGATAGTTATCTATAATACAGGCTTTGCCTTCGATAAGCTTGAGGTAGGCAGGGAATACCTGTTCCTCGGTAAAATATCGGGAAATACGGTCAGGAAGGAAATGAATTCGCCTCTTATCTTCGATGCGGCGACCTCAGAACTGATACAGCCTATATATCATCTGACCGAGGGCATCACACAGCAGACTGTCCGACAGAACGTTAGAACAGCTCTGAAGTATCTTGATACCGTTATATATGAGCCTATCCCTGACAGCATAACAAAGCGTGAAAGGCTCTGCTCTCTTGTGTATGCATTTGAGAATATCCATTTTCCGACAGATGCCTATGCACTCAGTCAGGCAAAGAAAAGGCTTGTGTTTGATGAGCTCCTTATTCTGCAGCTTTCAATGCTCCTTATGAAGAGCCGTAACCGTGAAAAGGGTGCGCAGAAGCTTAGTAATACCGACATAAGCGATTTTTATAAGGCTCTTCCTTTTGAGCCTACGGGCTGTCAGATGAGGGCGGTTGAGGAGTGCCTCTCCGATATGCAGACCGATACCCCTATGAACAGGCTTCTGCAGGGAGATGTCGGCTCGGGTAAGACTATGGTAGCGGCGGCTCTTGCCTATGCGGCTGCTAAAAACGGCTTGCAAACTGCACTTATGGCGCCTACCGAGATACTTGCAAATCAGCATTACGAAACAATGAGAGCCTTCCTTGAGCCTCTGGGCATAAGGGTTGGTCTTCTTACAGGTTCAATGACGCCTAAACGCAAGAATGAGGTCAAAGCCCGTTTTGCTGAGGGCGAATACAGCGTGGCGGTGGGCACTCACGCACTTGTACAGCAGACTACAGAGTTTAAGTCTCTTGCCCTTGTTATTACAGACGAGCAGCACCGCTTCGGAGTGGCACAGAGGGCGGCTCTTGCCTCTAAGGGCAAAAATCCGCATAAGCTGGTTATGTCAGCAACCCCGATTCCGAGAACTCTTGCGCTGATGATCTACGGAGACCTCGATATTTCCGTGCTCGATGAGCTGCCCTCTGGCAGACAGCGGGTTGAGACCTACGCAGTTACGGGAAAGCTCCGACAGAGAGTTTACGGCTACATAAAAAAACACCTCGATGAGGGCAGACAGGGCTATATCGTCTGTGCGATGATAGAGGACAATGACAGCGACCTGCAAAATGCAAAGGCTTATGCTGAGAAGCTTTCAAAAGGGGAGTTTCGTGATTACCGAGTGGGGCTTCTGCATGGAAAGCTCACTGCCGCCGAAAAAGAAGACGTTATGACTGCCTTTTATGAGCACAGGCTCGATTTGCTTGTGTCTACTACGGTGATCGAAGTCGGAGTTGATGTTCCGAATGCGGCTATAATGGTAATTGAGAATGCAGACCGATTCGGACTGTCACAGCTTCATCAGCTCAGAGGCCGTGTCGGCAGGGGAGAGTATAAGTCAAGCTGCGTCCTTATAACCGACAACGTCAATGAGGAGACCGTCAAGCGCCTGAAAATCCTTTCAAAGACGAACGACGGCTTCAAAATATCTGAGGAGGATCTGAAGCTCCGAGGTCCGGGCGACTTTTTCGGAAGCCGTCAGCACGGCCTGCCCGAGCTCAAAATAGCAAGTATGTCCGAGGATATGGACGTGCTCAGACGAGCAGGTCAGACCGCACGGGATATCCTCAAGGCCGACCCGGAGCTCTCATTACCCGAAAACAAGCACCTGAAGGAGCTCACTGACCGAATGCTCACACAGATAAAGGAATAGCGGAGGTAACTATGGATTCACTGAAAATGATGCTTTATATCTTTGCCCGAATAGGGCTTATGCTACTTTTGTGCGTGTTCGGTGCGTTTGTGGGAGTGATCCTGATACCGTCGCTTTGCAATCTTATGCCCGGCTCGTGGATATCAGTCAAGAACTTCCTGACCGACAGCTCAAATATGAGCCTTATTGCCTTTGTCATAACTACATTGATTATGGTATACCTTTTCTTTAATGACGGAAAAATACACTCCGCCTATGAGGAGTGGAGCAGTGTTACCATAACTACAGTGCTGCTGCTTATGATGTTTGCGTATTTCATTCCCGCTATCTTTTATGAGTCCTTCAATGCCGAGGGTAAGGGAAAGTTCTTTTATCTGGTGCTTTATTACCCCTCGGAGTGGATCAGACTGCACTTTGACCTTGCCTATACGGTGAGCGTTCTTGTCGGAATGGGCTGTACACTGCTTCTTTGTATGGCATCTTATGTATTTTCATTCAGGCTGTATGTGAAGAAGCACCCTGTTATTCTTAAACGTATGCAGGAGAGTGCTGCTTCGGCAGATGATGAAACTGATGATGAAACCGAAGAAATGGGAAATAATGACAATGATTCTGTAAAAACAGGGGATTAAGGCAACACCGCACGACCCGCGGCTAACGCCTCTGCACATCATCTGCTTGCCAGCTTTCCGTCATATTACCCAAATTCTCCTTGAC
>CAMMYU010000161.1:0-10058 GCA_946528545.1 uncultured Ruminococcus sp. | reverse complement strand
TATTTCAAGGTAAATTTGGGCGATATGACGGTAAATATGCAAGTAGATGGCATACAAAGGCGTATGCCGGTGGTTGTGCGGTGTTGCCTTAGTGTGAAAGGCGGCTTTTGAATGAAAATGACAGTAAGTCAGGCGATGGTGGAATCTCTGAAAAAGGAGAACGTAAAGGTCGTCTTTGGCTATCCCGGAGCAGCGATCTGCCCGTTCTATGATGCTCTTCTCGAAGCCGAGAACGCAGGCGATATGCGCCATATCTTAGTCAGACACGAGGCTAACGGCGGTCATGAGGCAAGCGGCTATGCCCGTATCACAGGAAGACCTGCTGTCTGTATTGCAACCTCGGGCCCGGGTGCTGTGAACCTTATTACGGCTATTGCTACAGCTTATGCGGATTCTATACCGCTTATCTGTATCACAGGTCAGGTAAATACCGAGCAGATAGGCTCCGATGTTTTTCAGGAGGCTGATATTACAGGCTCGGCTGAGCCATTTGTAAAGCACAGCTATCTCGTAAAGGAGCCTTCGGAGATCGCAAGGATATTCAAAGAGGCATTCTATATTGCAGGAACAGGCAGACCGGGTCCTGTGCTGATTGACGTTCCTATGGACGTTCAGAAGGCTGTTATAGACTACAAGTATCCCGAAAAGTGCGAGATAAGAAGCTATAAGCCTACCACTAAGGGCAATTATGTTCAGGTGAAGAGGGTAGTGAAGGCTCTTGAAAAGGCTAAAAAGCCCCTTATCTGCATAGGCGGCGGAGTGTTTGCATCTAATGCTCAGAAGGAGATAAATGAGCTTGCAAACAAAATGCAGATACCTGTTATCACAACTATGATGGGCATTTCTGCCTTTGCCGATGATGACCCTCTCTTCTGCGGAATGATAGGTATGCACGGTGTGAAGAGGGCTAACTATGCTGTCAATGCCTGTGACGTGCTCTTCCTTGTGGGTGCAAGGGTAGGCGACAGAGCAGTAAGAACACCTCTGGCACTTGAAAAGACAACTCAGATCATACATATAGATATTGACCCTGCCGAGATAGGCAAGAACATCGGTGCTGATATACCGCTTGTCGGTGATGCTAAAATGGTGCTTGAACAGCTTTTAGAGCTTTCAAAGCCACTCGACCACTCCGATTGGATAGCTGAGATCAGAGAGTACAGCGCAAAGCGTGACTACACACCTGCTCCCGAGGGCACTATACAGCCGAGAGAGTTTATCAGCGAGCTTTCTCATGCACTGCCTGATGATGTTGTCATTACTGCCGATGTAGGTCAGAACCAGATCTGGACCTGTACAAGCTACGAATTCAGAAAGGGCGGAAGGCTGCTTACCTCGGGCGGTATGGGAACTATGGGCTATTCAGTGCCCTGTGCTATCGGCGCAAGGCTTGCTGACCCGAAGCGTGAGGTAGTTGCTATCTGTGGTGACGGTGCGTTCCAGATGTCGTTTATGGAGCTTGCTACTGCCGTTCAGCATGAGGTTGATATTAAGGTTGTAGTTATGACGAACACAAGGCTCGGAATGGTAAGGGAGCTTCAGACAAACGGCTATGATGACAGGCAGACCGCTGTTTTCCTTGACGGCTCTCCCGATTTTATCAAGCTTGCCGATGCTTACGGTATCAAGGCTATGAGAGCTTATGACCAGAAAACTGCAAAGGAAGCGATAGAGCTTCTGAGAGATTACAAGGGTATCTGCCTTGTTGAGGTAGTGGTCGATAAGGATATGCCGACACTGTAAGGTAAGTATTAACAGTATTATGTATATTAATTTACATTGAATTAACATTTAGGTGTTATACTATAAACGTTTTGGAGGAGTTTTTATGAAGCATACGATTTCCGTACTTGTTGAGAATCACAGCGGAGTGCTGTCAAGAATATCGGGACTGTTTTCGAGAAGAGGCTTCAACATTGAGAGCCTTGCGGTAGGTCCTACACATGACCCCAGCGTTTCGAGAATTACGATAGTAGCTGACGGTGATGAGCACACTGTTGAACAGATAGAGAAGCAGCTTAATAAGCTTATCGAGGTTATAAAGGTTAAGACCTTTGCCAAGGATGAGTTTCTGGCAAGAGAGCTTATGGTTGTAAAGGTATCCGTAAATGCTGCAAGAAGAAGCGAGGTAATGACTATCGCTGAGATCACAGGGGCAAAGGTTATGGATATGACGCTTACTACAATGACACTGGAGCTGTGTGACACCTATGCTAATCTGTGTAGGTTTGAGGAGATCATCGAGCCTTACGGCATAGTTGAAATGGTAAGAACGGGCACTATCGCTATCGAAAAGGGCTCAGAGGTGCTGAACGCTAAGAAATAAGGTTAGGTAATCAGGAAACAGTTGATCAGGGAATGTTGATCAGGTAGTGATGATCAGGTAATAGGGAACAGGAAATAGGGAATAGGTATTGAGTCAGCTTCGCTGACGATGCCCATTCGGGCACATAGATAGTGCAGACTATTCATTTGCTACTCTTAGGACAGGTTATAGGTTTTAGGTTATAGCTTTTAGGTTGTTTTTCAATAAGTTATTTCATTGTCAACCTATCACCTAGGGGGTATGGGGCAAAGCCCCATTAAGATCATCGCCGAAGGCGATACCTTACCTATTACCTATTCCCTATTCCCTATAACCTATAAACTATTACCTGTTCCCTATTACCTATGTTATAATGTAGTTTATAGCCACTGGCTACAAATAAATAGTATTTAATACTGGAGGAATTAAAAATGGCAGAAGCAAAGATTTTTTATCAGCAGGATTGTGACCTGAACGTTCTCAAGGGCAAGAAGGTCGCTATCATAGGCTATGGCTCACAGGGTCATGCTCATGCTCTTAATCTTAAGGAGAGTGGAGTTGACGTTTGCGTAGGTCTTTATGAGGGCTCCAAGAGCTGGAAGAAAGCTGAGGAGCAGGGTCTCACAGTTATGACTACCGAGGAAGCTGTTAAGGCATCTGACGTTATCATGATTCTTATCCCTGATGAGAAGCAGGCTGCTCTTTACAAGAGCGCTATCGAGCCTAACCTCTCTGCGGGCAAGACTCTTGCATTCGCTCACGGCTTCAATATCCACTTCGGCTGCATCGTACCGCCTGCTGATGTTAATGTAATAATGATCGCTCCTAAGGCTCCCGGCCACACTGTAAGAAGCGAGTATCAGGCTGGTAAGGGTACACCTTGTCTTATCGCTGTACATCAGGACGCTACAGGCAATGCACAGGATATCGGACTTGCTTATGCTGCAGGTATCGGCGGTGCAAGAGCAGGTGTTCTTGAGACTACATTCAGAACTGAGACCGAGACTGACCTCTTCGGTGAGCAGGCTGTTCTCTGCGGCGGAGTTTGCGCTCTGATGCAGGCAGGCTTCGAGACTCTCTGCGAGGCAGGCTATGACCCGAGAAATGCTTACTTCGAGTGCATTCATGAGATGAAGCTTATCGTTGACCTTATCTATCAGTCGGGCTTCGAGGGCATGAGATATTCTATCTCCAACACAGCTGAGTACGGCGACTATGTAACAGGCCCCAAGATCATCACTGAGGACACCAAGAAGGCTATGAAGAAGGTACTTGCTGACATTCAGGACGGTTCTTTCGCTAAGGAGTTCCTGCTTGATATGTCGAGCGCAGGCTCACAGGTACACTTCAAGGCTATGAGAAAGCTTCACGCTGAGCATCCTTCCGAGAAGGTCGGCAAGGAGATCAGAAAGCTCTACAGCTGGAGCAACGAGGACAAGCTCATTAATAATTAAGCTCGTCACAATATAGTATTTTAGCCCACTTCATTTCGGAGTGGCAGGGAAAACCCTGCACCGCCACGCGTCATGGCTTTGCTTGAGGCTTCTCTTGCCTTGAACGCGGAGCAAAATAGTGCGGAGATTATAATAATACACAAGCCCACTTCATTTCGGAGTGGGCTTTTCTATGGTATGAGAATTGCGTATCATTTCAGTGGGAAGGTATTAAAAAGTGAATTGTGGGGCTTGCACAAATCGTATGGCTTATTTTTGTGCAATAATATTTTAATATTGCTGTTTTCACGGCACTTGCATATATACTCCGAATGTGCTATAATAGTATCAGTATCTATGAAAGGACGATCATTATGACCTACAAAGAAGAATTTATTAAGTTTATGGTGGACTGCGGTGTCCTCACCTTCGGAGAGTTTACCCTCAAAAGCGGTAGAAAAGCTCCCTATTTCATTAACTGCGGTAACTACAAGACAGGTGCTCAGCTCGGAAGACTGGGTGAGTTCTACGCTGACTGCATAGCCGAGAACAAGATAGAGCTTGAAACCCTCTTCGGACCTGCTTACAAGGGTATTCCTCTGGCGGTGTCTGCTGTTATTGCTCTTAGCAAAAAGTACGGTATTGATGCCTCCTATGTGTTTGACCGCAAGGAAGCCAAAGACCACGGTGAGGGTGGTATGTTCGTTGGTAAGAAGCTCTCAGACGGTGAAAAGGTAGTTATTATTGACGATGTAATGACCTCGGGAAAGGCACTCAGAGAGTCAATGCCAAAGCTTAAAAGCGCTGCCGATGTGAACGTTACGGCAATGGTAATCACGGTTGACAGGCAGGAAAAAGCCCTTGATACCGAGCTCTCGGCAGTAGATCAGGCTTATGAGGATTTCGGAGTTAGGGTATACTCTATCGTCACAATGGAGGACATCATCAAGGCAATAGAAGACGGAATAGTTGAGGGCAAGGAGTACCTCGACAGCATGAAGGCCTACAGAGAGACCTACGGAGCAAAGAAATAGCACAGTCATTTATACAAAGAAATACCCCCGAACTGACCCTTTCATGCAGTTCGGGGGTTAACTTTTGGGGAGATAAGAAGTAGTTATGAACAGGTTTTGTTGTCTCTGATATTATATACGAAATAAAACCAAGCTTTGGCAGAAAAGAAGGAAATTTTATTTAATACCAACAAATTCAAACTTTACAATTTGTGCAAACCCCACAATTCACTTTTTAATACCTTCTCACTGAAATGATACGCAATTCTCATACCATAGAAAAGCTCACTCCGAAATGAAGTGGGCTTATGTATTATTATAATCTCCGCACTCTTTTGCTCTGCGGTCAAGGCAGGAAAAGCTTCAAGCAAAAGAACGTCGCGAAGGCGGTGCAGGGTTTTCCCTGCCTGCCCCACCTCGTTACCGAAGTGGGCTGTTCACATCAGAGTGCATTCACATTGTAGGTCAGCGTCAGCAGGCTGTCCCCGAGGTGTACGTTCTCAACCACTATATCGCTGTGCTCAATTGTCAGATCATAGTGCGAGTAGTTCCAGAATGCCTTTATCCCAAGCTCTACAAGCCTTTCCGCAATCTGCTTTGTGGCTTCCTTGGGTATGCAGAGGACTGCTATCACAGGCTTGTGCTCACGGCAGAAGTCTTCAAGCTCGTCTGTGTGTCTTACAGCAATGTCGGCGACTGTCTCTCCTGTAAGCTTCGGGTTGATGTCAAATATCCCTGTGAGCTTACAGCCCCTTGACTCAAAATTAATATGCAAAGCTATTGCTTTGCCGAGGTTTCCCGCACCTATCATAATAGTAGGGTAGCCCTTGTCAACACCGAGGATCTTGCCTATCTCGGCTCTCAGCTCAGAGACATTATATCCGTAGCCCTGCTGTCCGAAGCCCCCGAAGCAGTTAAGATCCTGCCTTATCTGGGAAGCGGTCAGCTTCATAAGTGAAGCAAGCTTTCCCGAGGATATCCTCTCGACCTTCTGTTTTTCAAGCTCTCCGAGAAACCTGTAGTAACGCGGCAGTCTCTTTATCACCGAGACCGATATAGTGCCCTTTGACATAGCTATCCCTCCGGTTTGATTATTATATCATATTATTTAATATATCATATTATTAAAACAATGTCAAACAAAAAGAGCCACACCTTTCAGCATGGCTCTGTAAATATCATGTAAGCTTATGCTCCTACCTTGATAGTATCGCTGTCGCCTACGGGATGAGCTTCGGTATCGTCCTGTTTTTCCTCGGAGTCGGTATCCTCTTCCTCGGCAGCGGCAGGCTTTCTTTCAACGTAGTTGATGTAGTTCTCGCAGATAGCGATAGTGTCCTCTGTGCAGATGATGTCTCCGTCAGACTGTGCAACAACGCAGATGTAGGTAGTGCCGTCTTTGTCAATGATAGAGGACAGAGTGTACATTGCCTCATCGGTGAAGCCTGTCTTTCCGCCGATCATATCAGCATCGCCCTCATCATCTCCGTCGGTGTCGATGTAGTAGCCTGCATAGCGTGAAAGAACAATGCTTGTCATCTCAATGCCGTCAGGGTGAGCCTCAGTCTTGGATGTGGTATAGCTTGCTGTAGTGAGTATCTTCTTGCAGGTTTCGCTCTCCATAGCAGCCTTAGTCAGCACAGCAACGTCCTGAACAGTAGTGTAGTGGTTCTTATCATGAAGACCTGTAGCGTTTACGAACTTGGTGGTCTTATCCAGTCCGAGGTCAACAAGCTTCTGATCCATAAGCTTAACGAACTCAGCCTCAGAGCCTGAGATGTAGTTAGCAAGACCTGTAGTAGCATCAGCACCGCTTACGAGAATAGTACCGTAGAGCAGATCCTCGACAGTTACCTCCTCGCCGGGCTCAAAGCCTACCATCGAGGCATTATCCTCTATCAGGGGCTCAATGTCTTCCTCTGTGAACTTATAGGTAGCCTTCAGATCGTCGATGTTCTCGACAGCGACCATAAGTGTGAGTATCTTCGTCAGTGAAGCTGGGTATATCTGCTTTTCGTAGTTCATTCCTGCGATGATCTCATTAGTGTCGGCATTTATAAGGATAGCCTCTGAGCAGGTAATATCATCAAGGTCTATCTCGTGGTAGTCAGCAGACTTTGTCGGATACAGGTTTACAGGCTCGGGCTCGGGAGCGACCGATGAGAGATCGGTCTCGCTTATTTCCTCAGATGAAGATTCAGCCTCACTTGAAGAAGCCTTGACGTCACTGTCCACATCTGACTTCTTGATAGCAAACCTTCCTGTTACAACCAGCACAGTGCATACAATAGCCACTATCATGATTATGACCATAATAGCGACAGCAGCAGCTCCGCCCTTCTCGTTTTTCCTCATTTTTACAACAACCTTTCTTTATTTATATATTGGTTTCAAAATTAAATGTGTGAGCATTTTGTTTATGCGTCTGCTCTAGCCTTGGGGATCATCAGACTTCAGCTCTTTTAACCTTTTGTGGCAGAAGTCCAGTATATCTCTTCTGGTAACGATCCCGATGAACACCTCACGGTCATCAATAACAGGCACAAAGTTCTGATCCATTGAGAGCAGTATAAGGTCTTCGATAGTTGAGTACACATATACGGGTCTCATATTCACTCTCTTTGAAAGCTGTCCTATATCATAGCGTTCAAGCTCTCTCACATCTGTGATGCCGTTTTCTATCATAAACCACAGAAAATCACCCTCAGCGAGTGTTTTCACATAATGGCCGTCTCTGTCAATAACAGGCACAGCAGTAAAGCCGTGATTTCTCATCTTCTCAAGAGCCTGCCTTACAGTATTGTCAGAGTAAAGAAAATCAATTGTAGCCTTAGGCTTCAGAAGCTGTAATATGTTCATATCACACCTCCGCCTTGCTGTCGGCTTCTTTGGCGGCATTCTCGTAGGTGCTGTCAAAGCCGTAGGTGTAGATAAGCTCCTCAAACTCATCAAAGCTCAGCTTCCCGAGCTGATCTCTCGAAGTGCCGAAGGCTGTCATATCACTGTCAGTAACTTCATTTGCATCGCAGATGCGCTCAAACTCGTTCTGACATTCCTCCTGCGTCATCTCATCATAGTTTTTAAGCCCCGAAAGCGCAGTCATATTAAACAGTGTGCTGTCAGCCTCGGTACCGAGCTTTGTAAACTCTCTGGTCTCAACTATATCATCAGAGCCCTCAACAGAATATGTAGTCACATACTTTACGAGCTTTCCGTCAGTCTTGCTGAAATAGAAGTCGAAAGCTGTGATATAGGTTTCACCCGTATAGGTGTATTCCTCAATATCATATTCCTGCTGATCAAGCTTATTGATATGGTACGATGTGTGAGGAAGCATCTGCTCGGCAACCTGAGCCACGTTGCTGTCAAGCACAGTAACCGAGCTTTCGGTATACAAACCGCTTACTTTGTCAAAGTCATACGATTTGCCGTCTGTACGAAGGCTTCCGCTTTCTCCGACGCTGTTTTTCTGTACCTGATAATATCCCGCAGGAGTAACATCTCTTTTGATTTCGGTAACATTACCCTCGGAATCTGTCATAGTACATTCAAAGCTGTAGGTGCTGCTGTTAAAAATCTCAGCCGCCTTTGCAAGCAGCGGCCCTGTTTCTTCCTTTGGAGTTTCCTCCTCGGGAACATCGTCTGTAACACTGTCTGTATCCTGCGAAGCTTCACTTACAGGTGCAGAGCTTTCAGCCGCTGAAGAGGTCTCAGCCGAAGATGAGCTTTTCCTCTCCGCCGAAGCACAGCCCGTGCAGAGAAGTGCTGTACACAGCGCCAGACAGACTATTGATCTATTTGATCTATTTATAAACATAAGTTTTGTTTCCTTTCAGACAAAAACGAATGCATAACTGCACACATAGATATTATACACCTGAAAGCCCTTTCTGTCAAGTCGTAAACAGATAATTGATACTTCAAAAATCTGTTAAGGCAATACCGCACAACTCCTGTGCGTCAGATGCGCCGTCCAGATTTTCGTCAGATTGCCTAAATTCGACGCAGGCTTGCTGGCGCAAGTCAAGGAGAATTTGGGTAATATGACGGAAAGCTGGCAAGCAGATGACGTGCAGAGGCGTTAGCCGTGGGTCGTGCGGTGTTGCCTTAATTAAGTTCTTCCTTGATTTTCCTTACAGTCTGTGCTATAATAAAGTGTATTTTTTTTCAGCGGAGATGATAGCAGGTGTCAGACAGAAACAGCTTTTCGGCAGAATGTGAGAGAAGCCTTCAAAGGCGCTTTCGCAAGGATATATGGAACAGATTTACAAAGGGCATAAAGGAATACAGGCTCTTTTCCGAGGGCGACAGGATAGCCGTGTGCATTTCGGGAGGAAAAGATTCAATGCTTCTGGCAAAGCTTATGCAGATGCTTCAGAGACATTCTGATTTTCCGTTTGAGCTGCGCTATATAGTCATGGACCCGGGCTATGCGCCTGCAAACCGCGCTATGATCGAGGAAAATGCCCGAAAGCTTGATATACCGATAGAAATATTCGACTCACAGATTTTTGACAGCGTGTATAATATAGAAAAGAATCCCTGCTATCTCTGTGCCAGAATGAGAAGGGGATACCTCTACGCAAAGGCAAAGGAGCTCGGCTGCAATAAGATAGCACTTGGACACCACTATGACGATGTGATAGAAACTATCCTTATGTCTATGCTTTACGGCGGTCAGATACAGAACATGATGCCAAGGCTTACAAGCACGAACTTTGAGGGCATGGAGCTTATAAGACCTCTTTATCTTGTGCGTGAGGAGAGCATAATCAGGTGGCGTGATGCAAACGGACTTACGTTTCTGCGCTGTGCCTGTCGGTTTACCGAGCAGAGCGAGGAGCAGGAGAGCCTGTCAAAGCGCAAAGAGACAAAGGCACTGATAAGAGAGCTCAGAAAGACCAACCCGAGGGTGGAGAAGAATATTTTCAGCTCAGTCTCGAATGTAAGTCTTTCACAGCTGATAGAGTATAAGGACGAAGCAGGAGAGCGCCACAGCTTTCTGGAGAGGTTTTCAGACGGCGATCCTTGATGATAGTCAAGCTTCGATCTGCGCCTTTTCACGGACGTTTTTCCGTCTGTTGGAGACTGCATGAGTCAGGGTGGCTATGCCTTTAGTAAATCACTACGTTTTTTTGGATAAAACAGGGGCAAATTCGTGAAAATATGCGATTGACAATAGTTTATCATTATGCTATGATTATAAATGTCTTACTATAGGCAACACCGCACAACCATTGTATGCCAGATACGCAGTCAGATTTTTCGTCAGATTGCCTAAATTTACCGCAGGAATACTGTCGTATT
>CAMMYU010000160.1:0-14100 GCA_946528545.1 uncultured Ruminococcus sp. | reverse complement strand
TTGCGTCAGCAAGCCTGCGTCGAATTTAGGCAATCTGACGAAAATCTGGACGGCGCATCTGATGCACAGGGGTCGTGCGGTGTTGCCTTAGTCATAATACACTATGATATATTATAATATATTTTTCACAGCTTTTCAATAGTTATTTTGCACATTTGGAAGATGACTGAAGAAAATAAATGTTGCGAAAGTGTTAAAAATCGCAAAAGCTGTTTACATACAAGAAATTTCGTGATATAATTAATTGTAATTGTTCATTGTGAGCATTCAGGCTTACAATATATTTTATGCCGATGAAACGGCATTTATCATCTAAGGAGGAAAAGTTAATGGTTAGTGCTATCGTAGGTGCAAACTGGGGCGATGAGGGCAAGGGCAAGATCACTGATATGCTCGCTCAGGATTCAGATATTGTTATTCGCTTTCAGGGCGGTGCAAATGCAGGTCACAGCATAGTAAACAATTACGGCGAGTTTGCTCTGCACACACTTCCTTCGGGAGTGTTCTCGCAGAACACTGTAAACATCGTCGGAAACGGTGTTGCACTTGATATCCCAAAGCTTTTTAATGAATATAATTCAATAGTCAAGCAGGGCGTTCCTGCTCCGAAGCTCCTTGTATCTGACAGAGCTCAGATAGTTATGCCTTATCATGTTCTGTTCGACCAGTATGAGGAGGAGAGACTGGGAAAGGCCAGCTTCGGCTCTACTAAGAGTGGTATTGCTCCGTTTTATTCGGATAAGTATGCTAAGATAGGCTTTCAGGTACAGGAGCTCTTTGATGAAGAGGTACTCAAAACAAAGATACACAGAGTTCTTGAAATGAAGAACATTCTTCTCAAGCACCTTTATAACAAGCCTGCAATTGATGAGGGCGAGCTCTTCAATACTCTTATGGAGTATAAGAAGATGATCGAGCCTTATGTCTGCGATGTTTCGGCTTATCTCTGGAATGCTATCAAGCTTGGTAAGAAGATACTTCTTGAGGGTCAGCTCGGCTCTCTGAAAGACCCCGATCACGGTATTTATCCTATGGTAACATCTTCGTCTACTCTGGCTGCATACGGTGCTATCGGCGCAGGTATCCCGCCTTATGAGATCAAGAAGATCGTGACTGTTGTTAAGGCATATTCGTCGGCAGTCGGCGCAGGTGCTTTCGTTTCGGAGATCTTCGGCGATGAGGCTGAGGAGCTCAGAAGGAGAGGCGGTAACGGCGGTGAGTACGGCGCTACAACAGGCAGACCCAGAAGAATGGGCTGGTTTGACTGCGTTGCTACAAGATACGGCTGCCGTATTCAGGGAACTACTGATGTTGCTTTCACAGTTCTTGATGTACTCGGATATCTTGATAAGATTCCTGTTTGCGTTGGCTATGAGATCGACGGCGAAGTTACTAAGGATTTCCCGACAACTGTTAAGCTTGAAAAGGCTAAGCCCGTACTCAAGACACTTGAGGGCTGGAAGTGCGATATAAGCGGTATCAGGAACTATGATGAGCTTCCTGAGAAATGCAAGGCTTACATAGACTTTGTAGAGGAGCAGATCGGCTTCCCGATCACTATGGTTTCAAACGGTCCTAAGAGAGAGGACATTATTTACAGAGAGAGCAAGCTTTCTAAGTAATTTCAATCCCCTGTCATACGGCAGGGGAATTTTTATGCATAAAGGAAAAGTCCTGACGGAAAGTTTTTCGTCAGGACTATGTGCTTTTAATAGACTATGTGCTTTTAATAATAGATTTCTGTTTCGCTGTTGTCATTTTCCAGAACAAGCTGTCTGATCAATTCAGTTTCATTTACAGTATTGCCCTCTGTAGAGATGCGAAGAAGATAGGTTTTATCTTCCAGCTGTGAATCAGGGTTTTCATCTGTGCCTATTTCTGAAAAATTTATACCCTTATCCTTGTATGGTTCTATGAAGAAATTATTCTTGTTCTCATCAAGATACTTTCTGAACCTCAGAGAAACATTTTCTAAATTTCGGCGATGAACATTGCCGTCTATCTCAATAGCAAGCAGAAGCTTATACTTTGTTTCACCATCGGAAGCCTGAACTTCTCTGCTTACAACAAAATCAATGCTGAAATTACTGCATTCTTCACTTGAATTGAATAATAACAGAGGCACCTCACGGCTAAGAATATATCCGTTATTAAATCTTATGCTTTCAAAACCAATATTGCGCTTCGGCTCTTGCAAATCAGAATCATCTTCTCCGAACACATTTATAAGGCTCTCCCAGATCAATATTTCATTAGCTGAGGGAAATGTACCGATACTGTTTTCACTCTGAAAAGCTTTGCTGTCCAGAGTACTTACATAGCTTGCCCTATCAAATACTGAACGATACTTTGAACGTATAAAGCCGTACATATTCCCTGTTTTCTTGTTCCACTGAGAAAAGCCACGGGCTTTTGTCTGCTCATATATATAGCTTGTAAGCCTCAGGATATACAGCTCTTCGCTCATTTCTTTTTTTATCTTATTGCAAAGCTTTATCTGTTCTTTGGATATATTCACCTTATCATTTTTACCGGCATTTTTGTTATACGCCCTAAGATACTGTACAGGCAGAGAGTTTGAAGATGTAATAAGAACAAATTCCTCTTTTGCTCTCGAAACAGCCACATTTATCATTCTGCGTTTCTGATTCCAGGGTTTTGGAGCTGCTTCAAATTCACCTGTCACGGGGTCAATATCTGCAGGTATAAGGTCCATTCCTGTCAGCAGGTATACTATATCCTTACCCTTGCCCTGAGATTTATGTATAGTCAGGCAGAATATTTCGGCATCGTTTTCAGCCTCTTCACCGCCCGAAACAGCAACCTCCCCTTTCAGGTCATCATCACTTTCTATATCTTTACTTATCATACCCTTGATATCTTTGATCGGGTCTTTGTACGGACACAGAATGCATACAGACGGAAGCTGTTTATTATCTTTAATGCAGTTCTTAAATCTGTCTTTAAGAAGAGGCCACTCCTCATTCATAAAAATATTGATCTGCCTGCGGTTTGTGTACGTTGATACGATCTTATCCTTGTTCTGCTTATCCTGTCTTTCAAAATAGCTTCCTTCATACCAGCGAACTCGCATCGGACAGCCTTTATCGTTTCTGGCTATTTTCATATCAATATTCTGATAGATATTTTCACGGCAGAAACCAAAAATTGCAGGGTGACACCTGTAATGCTCATTCAGGACTGTAACAGGAACCGCGTATGCATTTTCCTCATTAAAGATATCCAGACAGAGCCTTATAAAGCTTTTCTCTTCGGGAGCATTTTTGCGGTCGGGCTTTTGCTCAAAGCCCAGCATATATTTTGTTCTGAACAGCTTTTTATCTCTTTGATCGCTAAGAAGAGACAGATAATATCTGTTAAGCTCTGAAAGATCATCTTCCTCTCTTATTATAGGGGCAAGCTGATCGTCATCGCCTACAATTATCAGCCTTTTTGCCCTTGCCATTACAGCAAGCCCAAGCGAGCCGTTTACCAGTGAGCTTTCATCAACTATAACATAATCAAACTGACATATAGCATTATCATTCTGAACGTCAATTGAGCCTTCAGTCTGTCCTGTAATAAAAATCTTATGAAGAGAATGGATCGTGCTTGTAAAGATCGGGAAAGCTTCGAGGTGTGCCTTGGTGCATTTCCATTCAGATGAGTTTTTTATCATCAGGACATTGTCTGTTGCTTTGCTGCTGATAGTATCATCTGCAAGTTCATATTCATCTGATTTGTCAGACAATGCGTCTTTTTGTTTTTTTCGGTTATCACGGTTACCAAGTACTGCAAAGCAGTCAAAAAGATTTGAAAACCTTCCGTTCTGTATCTCATCGGCTATATTCCCGATTGCTTCTTTATTTTGTGCAACAATTGCAATGCTGCTGTCACTGCGGAGATCGTGAAGCACAGATATTATATGAAGTATTGTTTCGGTCTTTCCGGTTCCGGGAGGACCCTTGATAATGGACAATGGATAATTGATCGCATTGCGTACAGCAGCCTTCTGAGACTCGTTCAGAGATGATGAAGACAAAAGACTGTTTACTTCATTATCATTATTTTCTGTCATATCGTTCAGAACTGAGATCGCACCTGCATCACCGAAATATGCTTTTACAAGCAGGTTAGCATTATTTTCGTTCCAGCCGAAAATGTCTGTAAAAGCTTCATAATATGAAAAGGTTGCTTTTCTGTCATAATCATTGTTTATTTGAAAAGCTTGCTCCGCCTTTCCTCTGCCCATAAAGGCGGCCACTGCTCTATAATACTTAAACAAAAAGTCTATACCCATATAGTTCTCCTTTTCTGAGATCAGGAATAAGTTATTTTATGAGCCTTAAAATACGCTCCGTTGAATGGCCGTCACAGGCACCTACATGGTATTTCAGAAACTGCTCATAAGCTTCATCGGGCTGTCTGCCGAAGGCACGCTTTACTGCGTCTGCAAGAGCATTTCCGTCTTTTACGATCTCACAGGGGAAGGTCTCGGGCTGAACATAAAAACCTCTGGCGCTTACATATTCGTCATAGTCGGGCATAAAAAGGACAAAGGGCTTTCTCAGAAGTGCATACTCAAATATGAGCGAGGAGTAATCACTGATAAGAACATCAGCGGCTGCAAACAGCTCTGAGGTCATTATATCACAGTTTGACTTAGCATTCCTGATATGTGGGTGAGGTTTCATTATAACTGCCCAGTCATCACCAAGCTTCTGCTGTAAGGCTCTGATATGCTCTTCTCCGACTAGTCTCGGAGAGGAAGCTGTGCCTCGGAAGGTCGGCGCATAAAGAGCAAGCTTCTTTCCCTTGAATTCGGGATAGCGTGCATAAAGCTGTTCACAGCAGTTTTCAAGATATGCTTTATCGAAAAACACGTCAGTTCGGCTGACACCTGTTGCCCTGACCATTTTCTTTTTTTTGCCTTCTAGACGGTAGGCACTCTCAAATACTGATTTAACGGCTTTGGAGCTTACCGTAATCATTGAGATGTTGCGGTTTACGTCTCCCCTGTAGTAGGGAGAAATATCATCCGGAGTATCGTAGGCGAACTTTTTGAGAAGTCCTGTCGAGTGCCAAAGCTGAATAACCTTTGTGCCTTTTCTCTTTCGGCAGGAGGTGACAGGCAGAAAGTAATTGCAGACAAACACATATTCCGCAGTTGCGTATTCTTTCATAAAGCCAATAATGTATGAAAGCTTGCCCCTGATACCTGCCTTTCGGATATCGCAGAGACAGAGTTTGATTTTTATGTCCTCACGCTCACTGAGCTTTTCATAAACAAGTCTCATGCTCTCGGGAAGCGTATCGGTATTAGAGTCTGCAAACACAGCCTTTCCGTGCTCGATCGGCTTTGTTCTGTAATGATTATAAACTATCGGGAGCGCATATTTATGAAGAATATATTTAAGCTCCTGCTTGATTATCTTTTTCAGTTCCATTATTCCTCTGTCGGTCTGTCAAGCTTCATGCTCTCAACTAATCTTTCAAATGTTTCAACAAGACCTACCTTAGCCTCCCAGCCAAGAGCCCTGAGCTTTGCTGTGTTAAGAAGTATCTTCATTTTAGGATTATAGCCAAGCTTTGCAGCGTCCTCGACAATATCAAATACAACTTTTGAACGTCCGTCTGAGAAATTATCGCAGTAAAGCTGAGCCATATCCTTGATAGTTATGGCTGCATTCTCGTTTGCAATGTTGTAGGCCTCTCCTGTTTTGCCCTTTGTAAGGACTGTAAGAATACCTGCTATAGCGTCACTGATGTAAGAATAGTTTCTCTCCGTAGAGCCGTCAGTTTTGAGAACAATATCCTTGCCTTCAATAACTGCCCTTGCAAACTGAGCGAATACTCTTCCGTCATTGTATTCAACTCCCGAACCAAAGGACTGGCAAAGCCTTGCAGTCATGACGGGCACTCCGTACTGAGAAGCGTAGCAGGCACAAAGGGTCTCTGCCATACGCTTGCCCTCCGAGTAACTGCTGCGGGCACTGGTAAGGTCGATATAACCGAAGGAATCCTCGGAAACCGAATCATTACCGTCTTTAACTACGCCGTATATCTCCAGTGACGAGAGAAATACCATTGCTGTTATGTTTTTCTTAACTGCAAGCTTCAGAATATTATCTGTTCCGCCGACGGTTACATTTACTGTCTCGACAGGGTGCTCAACAAAGTATTTTGAGCTTGTTGGATTAGCGGCATGAATAATAAAGTCAATATCTGCATCAATATCAAGCTCGTTCATAACATCGCCCTTAACTATTACAAGAGCGTCTGAATCAATGAACGAGAAAACCTTTTTTGCTTTCTCCTCACTTCTGACAAGTGCATACACCTTCAGACCTAATCCTTTTTTCTCATCAGCCATAAGAAGCGTCATTACAAGCTGAGAGCCCAAAAGGCCTGTAGAGCCTGTTACAAGTATGCTCTTGCCTCTGAACTTTTCCCAGTCGGGAGCTGTGCTTGAGGCTGCGTTTTCAATGTCCTCCTGAAAATATCTGTTATTTGAAACCTTCATAATGTTTTCCTCCTTTATGCGTATACCCCCGTCAGCCGACGGGGGTAAATAGTTATCCTGCTTTTACGTTTTCCTCTGAGCGCTCAAAGGGCTTTAAGCTTATTTTAGCAAGCCACTTGAACGGGTACTCAAAGGGCTTGAGTGAGAGTATCAGTGTTATCGCAACTGCTATAAGAGCCATTTCAAGAACGCCCATTCTGCTGCCGAGGAACGGCTCGTACCAGCCGTATTCAAGGTCGGCAAGGTACAGGAATCTGTGCAGTATATATACCTGCAGGGTTCTTGAACCGAAGCGTGTGTATATAGCCTTTCCTCTCGGAACGATGAGCAGAAAGCACGCACAGAGCAGACCTGCGAAGAGATAGAACAGCAGTCTGTGTACGAACATAAAAGGCCCATCAGTCAAAAATCTGAGGTCAGCATTATAGTAATTGGAGTTGCTTGTGATTATCCTCTCGGAAATATCCCCAAGGCGATAATACGCAAGAACAGAGAGCACTCCGCCTACAATAACGGCTCCGATCTGGATAGGGAGCTTTCTGAACTTGAATATCCACTCTTTTTTGAAATAGTATCCGACTATAAAAAACGGGAAATGATTGACCATTCTTGTTGTGCTGAGAAAGTCTCCCGTCATCGTATCATAGCCTATCAGGCAGGCAACTATGATAGATGCAGGAATAATAAATGACGGCTTAAGCTTATAGATATACGGCATAAAAGCGAACCACCAGATAAGGCACATAAGATACCATAGTGATGAACGAGGTGCAAAAACGCTCCTTGCCATTGTTTTACTGTAGCCGAGAACATAGTACTCAAAAAGCGAGATCGTCAGCTGTGCCGCAAGATAATATACCACATAAGTGATAAGCCTTTTCGTTCTGATAACACCGTTTTTGATATAGCTCTTTGCAAAATAGCCTGAGATAAAGATCAGACAGGGCATATGCATTGCATTTATGACTGTCCAGATCGTTCTGACTTTTTTCATATCTGTCTTTAACGGCGATATTGCATGAGCCAGAACAACAAGTAAGATCAGAATGAACTTGGCATTGTCAAAGTAGAAATCTCTGCCCTTTTCATCGTGATACTCTTTTGATGTAAAACCTAAAAAATTCATTGGAAGCTCCTATTTGATACCCGGAAGATGTGGTGTAGAGCCTATGCCGAAGGCCTGCTCATTCTCTTTATACTGAATGAGAGCTCTGTACATATAAACGTCCTCGGGAGTAGTTACCTTGATATTTCCTCTGTTGCCCTCTACCATATAGGCTTCTTTGCCTACGCTCTTGATAAGGGTACAGGAATCAACAAGATTATCGTATCTTGTTTCTCTCTGTCTGACGATCTCATGGTCTGCGATGATCTCTCCGAGGCGGAAGCTCTGGGGCGCCTGTGCAGCGTAGGTGTCCTTTCTGTAGGGAACGGTCTCTACTGTCTTGCCTGTAGTGCTCATGAGGATAGTCTCATAGCATGGAGTACAGGTTATAGCATTGCCATGCTCCTTTACGCCCTCGATGTTTCTGGTAATGGTATCATAAGTCACCCACGGGCGTACACCGTCATGGATAAGAACTACAGAATCATCGGGGTTGTCCTGCTGAGCTCTTTTAAGACCGTTATATATGGAATCCTGACCTGTTTCTCCGCCGGGGATAATATCGGTGACCTTTGAGATCATGAACTTGGATACAAGCTTCCACATATAAGGGATATAATCCTCAAGCATTGAGATATAGATCTTGTCGATCTCCTGATGGTTTTCAAACAGTTCAAGTGTGTGGATAATAACAGGCTTTCCGTTTATCTCAAGGAACTGCTTCGGGATACCTGCTCCCATTCTTACACCGACACCGCCCGCAAAAATAACAGCTATGTTCATATTTTACCTCCGTTTTATCGGTCTTATGACCGCTTCTTTCCGTAATCGTCAACATTGACCTTGCCAAAACGTGACTGGAACTCTATGACCTTATCATAGATACGCTCACAGTTGTTATGATCGGAGTACTCAAAGAAGTCATCGACTCTCTCCTTGTACATATCCTTCATGACACAGCCTGCCTTGATGTAATCGCAAAGCTCTCCGACTATCTGCTCATGATTTCGGCAGATAGGCCCGAAGCCCATAGTCTCGTACTCCAATCCGCCTGCCTCATACTGAGGAGGGAGCACATCGGGGTGATAGTATACAAGGGGCTTCTTCATATAAGCAAAGTCAAACTGCACTCCCGAATAGTCTGTCACCATAAGGCTTGACTCGGTAAGTATCTTCTCGTAGCTCATATCTCCTGCCGCTGCTATGATATCGACTCCGTCCTTCTTCTCAAAGTCAACAAGCTGAGAGCTCATAGCGGGGTGAAGCAGATATACTATCTTATAGCCATGCTCCTTAGCGGTATTAATAAGGCGGTCATCGTTTATAAGACCGTTATAGATCTTATAATAATCGCTGTGAATAAAGCTGGAGCTGTGAGCGTAGGTCGAGCCCTTTTTCGCCTTGCCTGTTGTAGTACCTCTTCTCCATGTAGGAGTAATGAGGATTATCTTCTTGTCATTTGACTTCAGGCCGTCATATCTTGCGTGACCTGTAAGGCAAAGCATTGACCTGTCATAGTAGTCATAAACCTCGTGCGATACGTTCTTGATCTCATATTTTGAAGCAAAGAAATAAAGAACTGTATTATCGAATGTCCTGTTCTGGTACTGAGCTATTTTCTGTATAGTCAGGCCGTGAGCAAGGCAGACAACTCTTGCGTTATACAGGTCTTTGAAGTACTTCTGAGTTGCGGCATAGTAGCCGTTGCAGTTCATTGTATCAACGTGGGTTGCAAGCATAAGGTCGGTATGAAGAGCAAGCATCTTATGCTTGATAGAATTGAACTTTACAATAGTATCAAACTCGGCTTTAAGTCTTGCGTAGTCGGGTGAATCATGCTGAACTACATAGTATATCTTCACACCCTCGGGAGCACGGGACTTGACATAGCGGTAGAAGTACTCGCCGTTGTCGCCTGCTTTGAATATCTTGTCCATAGTGAGCCAGATCTTCTTTTTGTAGAAGGGCTTGGTCAGCCAGTAAAGCAGTCTGTTTCCGACCATTTTTATCTTCCACATTCCGTGAGTGCTGCGGCTGATAGACCTTATGAATTTAAGCTCATGCTTGAAGTGAGCCATTCTTGTAAGCTTTTCAACCACAAAGCACCTCATTGCGGTATCAAGCGTAATGATAGTTCTTCCGCATACCCAGTATGAATTTTTAACCATACTGAGCTTTGTCTCTGCTCTGATAAGAGTGATAGGCAACGGATAATTCCTGCCCTTATATCTGAGCCAGAATGAGAAGGTCTTGTGACGTCTGAGCTCCTTTTCGGGTATCATAAAGCGGAAGGTATAATTGCCCTTCGCCGACACATTGAAGAACTTATTAAGTGCATAAACATGTGTTCTTACAAGCGGATACTCAATGCTCTGGTCAAGCACACCGAATATCTCTATATCGCCCTCATTGAATACATAGCTTCCCGGATAGAAGCCGTCCATAACAAGGTTCTCACCGTCATGATAAAGCACCTTGAATTCTAGCTTTGATGAGCCGAGCGACCATATCTGGCTGCCGCCTATATGCGCTGAGATCTCGGCAGCGGTAGCACTGATCTCGGGCATAAGCTCATAGTCATTGTATTTCAGTCTGAGAAGATTGAGAACGAAAAATCTCGGGATAATGCCCTTTCCCGTCAGATGATGACAGCTTGAAATAGTGATGTCATCAATATTTTTGAGAGCCTGTCCGATCTTTTTGAAAAACATCTGCGCCTCATCGGGAGAAAGAATGCTCTTGTCTCTCTCGTTCATGTTGCAGGCAAATCTGCAGCAGATAAGATAAAGCACAAAATGGTTTACAAATATCGAAGAATCGGGCTTTACAGCATCAATCAGGAAATTGTCTACCGATTCCTCATACCAGCACTTTTCAAACTGCGGAGGATAGTTGAAGAAGTCTCTCTCATTCGGGTGACCGCAGTTATAGGGCCTGTCCAGAAGAAGATAGCCGCCCTGCTCATCAAGAAGCTTCAACAGCACCTTCATGTCAGAATCAACAGGCAGGCTTTCATCAAACGTTACACCGTCAAACAGTGCCTTATTAAAAAAATATGCCGAAAAGCAGATATGAAATCTCTCAGGGAACATTTTCAGATCTACCCTGTAGCGGCGCTTTCTGTCAAACGTCATCTTGAAGGTAAGAGTTGATGAAAAGCCGCCCTTTTCTTCGTTCCTGCAATAGGGGGTAAATGAAACTATATCCTGCTTTGCAACTGACCTCATTGCCGCATCAAGAGAATCAGGCGGAATAATTCCGTCATCTGTTATAAACATGATACGTTCCCCGTCAGTTTCTCTGAGTGCAAAATTGAATGCCTCGGGCTCTGAAAGCTCAGACACATCATTATAGGTAACTGAACCGCTGACTCCCGAGTATTCGTCATTAACACTGAATGAACCTGTATGGTCCATCACATAGATATGCACACTCTTATCCTGAAAGCTCTCTGCGGCAGTGAGGGCTGAGAGCTGTTCGCTCATTACAGCCGAATCAGTGCCGAAAAGAATAATATCTAACATCTTTGTATTTCACCTTTACTTTTTATTAAAGTCAAATTCAACTACATCATGTCCCGATTTTCTGAGACTTGCAGGTATGAGCTTCTGCCAGTCACTTCCGTAGGAATATGAAAGGTATCTCTCATAGCCTGCGGGTACGGGATATTTGTTTTTGCCAAACTGCAGATACTCAGTCTCTGAAAGCCACTTTGCAGGAAAGCCGCCGTGTCTCAGGTGCTCACCTGTACCGTCATAGAGATAACGGGTACGGCGCTTATCAAAAAAGGTAACAGCCTTATGCTGTATTTTTTCAAGTGTCTTTATACTGCTGTGCTCAATAAAAAACGTAGCAAGCTTGCAGACGGGCTTTAGCTTTCCGTAAAAATGCATAGGCTTTTCCGCCCATTTATTGAAGACCATCGACCTTGCAAACAAGGTCAGGAAAACGTGAAGCTTTCTTAACAGCTTTAAGTCCGAGGTCTTGTCATGTACGAAAATATCTATGAACACTCCCTGATGTAAATGGTAGTGCTCTTTTGAGAAGGCAGTTGCATAAACAGTGCCGTTCATACGAAGCTTAGTAAAAATGCTGTGGTACATAGGGTCGGTCGCCGAGGACTGGAAAAAGAAATCTTCCTTATTAATGCTTTTATCAACAACGGAAAGGAACTTATCATATTCCTCTCTCGTCATCATAACGTCCATGTCATCGTCCCACGGGATAATGTTTCCGTGTCTGGCAGCACCGAGAAGCGATCCTCCGCCCAGAAAATAGCTTATCTCATTCTCACGGCAAATACGGTCAAACTCTTCAAGGCACTCAAAAAGCCTTTTATGAAGAAGCTCCAGCTGTCCGCTATAGCTGTCATCAAAATAGAAAAGCTCATCGGGGTGCTGTTCGGAAAACGAAAGCATTTTCTTTGCGTCATCATAGGACATTATCCTGTCATAGCCGCCGCTTTCAACGCTTTTTGCACCCTTTACGGTACAGCCTCCGTGACCTGCATAATATACACATATACGAAGAGTTCTCCTCCGTGATGCAAGAAACAGCACAGCACCTAAAAGGTCAGATGCGTTCATGCTTTCGTTTTCATGGGCATTCTCACCGTTTTCAAGACCTGCTCCGTATATTCTCGGGGCATAGAGCACAGGCACTATCGCTGAAATATAGCCTGCCTTCTCCCTGTCATCGGTAATAAGAAGACGTCCGCCTGCATAGTGCTCAAGCTCTTCACGGCTTGTATCATCAAGAGGAGCGTTTTTCAAATCAAAGGCTATCATAAATTCATTATTACTGATAGCAGCTTCATTTATTGCAACGCTTTTTTCAGTCAGCACTGCTTCAAGCTCATCAAGATATGCAAGCCCTTCTGCCCCGAGAAGAAACACGCCTCTGTCACGAAGCACTCTGTAATCTATGCACTCGTGAGCTTTACAGCGCTCAATGCGGTCACGGCGGTAGTCCTCAGAAACAGCAGGGGCAAGCATACTAACTCTCCTTTCAGCGTGTGAATACACACTATCACTCAACATAATAGTATATCACAACTTATTTCAAAAGTAAAGAAGAGTGCTTTGTTTTTGTTAGAAAGTACAACTATTTACAAGCAAAAAAACTAATTTTATGATATTTGTTCAGTGTGCCGCTATCTGTCCGATAAGGACATCGGTAAGGGCTTCAATGCTCTCAAAATCCATTGCTCCGATGTAGCAGTCCTCAATTTTATCATGAACTTTTTTAGCCTCGGCGACAGCTTTATAGGTAAGCTCGCTGAGAAGCTTCAGCCTGCTCTTATCAAGTCGGATAACAGACTTGAAGTCTGCTGCTTTCTTCATATCATAAAAGTGTCTCAGATTTATCTTCTCACCTGTATCACCAAGCTGTGTAAGCGGAGTATCAGACAGAAAGGCTGTACCCGCCTCGGGGATAAGGACGTGCTCAAAGACTTTATTATTAAAAGCAACCGACGGGCAGACTATCACATCATAGCCCTGTGCCTGCGCCTGCGAGGATATAAGCTCCGAAAGCTTATGAGATGCGTGGAACAGGCTGTCACTCATTGTATATACTTTCTCATACCTGTCCGTAGAATCAAGATAAGTCATACAGCCATACTCTGTCAAGGCTGTAAGCTGACGTACTGTCCTTGTACCCGACTTATCAAGCGGCTTTAAGTCAAGCCTTCTGAAAAGCCTTTTGGAAAAGGCTGCAAGCTTTTCATCGTCAAGGAGCCTTGAAGCGGTGTTCTTAATGCTCAGGCACGCATCTGACAGGGCTGACCGGCAATCGGATGCTGAGGACAGAAGCGCCTTGTTTTCATCTGTCGAGGATATGATATCATCTTTTCGCTCTTTAAGAATCTCGCTGTCCCAGAACTGACCGAGATTTATGATTTCTTCACTGACACCCGGATAGCGGCACTCCATAACATGGGGCGCTGTGCCGTCACAGATATAAACCTTTGAGCCGTGAAGAACTACGGCGTCAAGGGAATCAGGGTCCGAGGAGCAATGATAGCAGGTAACAGCCTGTTCGTTTTCAAACGCTGAGCACACCCTTTTCATAAGAGATGACTTTCCTGTTCCTGCACCGCCCTTCAGGATATAGCCGTAATAGCCTTTGTCCTTGATTTCATCATAAAAAGCATTGAAGAAGCCGTCCTTAACCTTAGCTCCCATAAAATAGTTTTCATGCATAAGTATCCCTCCTTGGGATATTGTATGCAGTTTTTCTTTAAAATGACAAAAGGCAGGGAAAACCCTGCACCAATACGCGCCGTACTTTTGCTTTGGCTTTTCAGACCTTGAACGCGGAGCAAGATAGTGCAGGCTAAAAAGCTATATTAATTCTGCACTAACTATTTCTGCGTTCAAGTCAAGAAAAGCTTTAAGCAAAATTACGTCGCGTATTAGCCGTGCGGCGAGCACCGCGGAGCGAAATAGTGCAGGCTAAAAAGCTATATTAA
>CAMMYU010000159.1:0-12352 GCA_946528545.1 uncultured Ruminococcus sp. | reverse complement strand
ACCCAAATTCTCCTTGACTTGCGTCAGCAAGCCTGCGTCGAATTTAGGCAATCTGACGAAAATCTGGACGGCGCATCTGATGCACAGGGGGCGTGCGGTGTTGCCTAAAACAAATCTGAAAGGAGACTTTTTAATGACAGAACGACTTGATATGATAGCATGGGTAGTATACTTTGACCCCGACAAGAAGCAATGCGACAAAGAAAAAGCAGGCAAATGGATATTACAGTTTTATAATTCTGAATTCGGAGATAAAATCTGCCAAAAGGCAGTTGACGAGGGTATCGTCGCACAGGCCAAGCACAGCAATGCCGAGTCGGGAGTCTGCTGTTTTTATGTTGAGTACGATGACAATGCTGCTCACAAACGCTGCATAAAGTTTTTCCTTGATAATGACCTGATAAGAAAGGCCAAAACAGGAAGGCTATATAACATCTCATACAAGCTTGATGAGCAGACCCGCAGCGGAGAATACGGAAACGACTTCAAGGCTGAGATAAAGCTCGCAGATTTTCTTGACCCTGTTACAAGAGAATGGCTGGTATAGTCAAGGCGATACCTCACATTTACATTCTGTTTTTCATAGATACCTCATTTCAAAAAAACGGCATACCGCTTGGTATGCCGTTTTCGTATTTACAGAGTATCGTGAAATGTTCTTGAGATAACATCGTCCTGCTGTTCTTTGGTGAGCTTTATAAAGTTCACTGCATAGCCCGATACCCTGATTGTAAGCTGAGGATATTTCTCGGGGTGAGCCTGCGCATCAAGAAGCGTTTCTCTGTTGAGCACATTCACATTCAGATGATGTCCGCCCTTCTCGGCATATCCGTCAAGCAGACCGATCAGGTTTTCTATCTGAGCCTCATTTGGTTCATTATTTGCCATATTATTCGTCCTCCGTTTCGTCTATAGCGGTCTCCGTCGGCTGACAGCAGGCGCTCTTTTCGCCCGAGCAGTCAGTGGAGTTATATCTTTTAACTTTCATACCGTTCTCGCCCTCTTCGACCGAGACAGTAAGATGTCCGTCGCCCGATGCTATCAGCTTGTCGATCATTTCAACAAGCTCATCAAGCTGACCGTTATCCTCGTCCTTAGTTACATTATACCCCATCTTCGAGATCCCTCGCTATGCTCTCAATGTCGATATCTCCTGCGAACACCTCATCGTCCTTTCCGAGTGCTCCCGGAATGACTGTGAATGTGTTCGAGATACCGTCCTGAGCGTGCCTGAACGGAAGCTTAGCAACCGAGGAAAGTGATGCCGCCGCACCGTGAGTATCTCTTCCGTGCATCGGGTTTGCTCCCGGTGCAAGAGGCACTCCTATCTTTCTGCCGTCAGGTGTCGAGCCTGTTTTCTTTCCGTAAACTACGTTTGAGGTTATAGTCAGTATCGACATTGTGGGTATACCGTCTCTGTAGGTATGGTGCTTTCTGATCTTGTTCATGAAGCGCTTTACTATATCTACAGCTATGCTGTCAACCCTGTCATCATTGTTTCCGTACTTCGGGAAGTCGCCCTCTACCTCATAGTCAACAACGACATTCTTGGCGATGTCAATTACCTCGCCCTTGCGGTTTTTGATCTCAACATCTTTTCTGATAGGCTTAACCTTTGCATACTTGATAGCAGAAAGCGAATCTGCAACTACGGAAAGTCCTGCGATACCTGTCGCAAAGTAACGCTTTACATCTCTGTCATGCAGAGCCATCTGCACTCTCTCATAGCTGTATTTATCGTGCATATAATGGATAACATTCAGAGTGTTTACATATAGTCCTGCAAGCCACTCCATCATGTCATCGTACTTTTCCATTACATCGTCATAATCAAGATACTCAGTATCAACAGGTCTGTACTTAGGTCCTACCTGAAGTCCGAGTCTCTCATCAACACCGCCGTTTATAGCATAGAGCAGGCACTTTGCAAGGTTTGCCCTTGCGCCGAAGAACTGCATCTCCTTGCCGACAACCATAGAGGATACACAGCAGGCGATAGCATAGTCATCACCGTGAGTTACTCTCATAAGGTCATCGTTCTCATACTGTATAGCAGATGTCCTGATAGACATTTTAGCGCAGAATCTCTTGAAGTTATGAGGAAGCTTAGTTGACCACAGCACCGTCATATTAGGCTCGGGTGCAGGTCCGAGATTGTTAAGTGTGTTCAGGTATCTGAACGAGGTCTTTGTTACCATCGGGATACCGTCAATAGAAACACCGCCGATAGACTCTGTTACCCAAGTCGGGTCGCCTGAGAAAAGCTGATTGTACTCGGGAGTTCTTGCAAACTTCACAAGTCTGAGCTTCATGATAAAATGATCTATAAGCTCCTGAGCCTCGCTCTCGGTGAGGATTCCCCTGTCCATATCACGCTGAATGAAAATGTCAACAAATGTCGATGTTCTTCCAAGCGACATAGCAGCACCGTTCTGCTCCTTGACTGCTGCAAGGTAGCCGAAGTACAGCCACTGTATAGCCTCTCTTGCATTCTTTGCAGGCCTTGAAATATCGCAGCCGTAGATCTGTCCGAGCTCTTTAAGCTCTCCCAGAGCTCTTATCTGCTCTGCAAGCTCCTCTCTGAGCCTGATATTCTCTGAGGTCATTCTCACCAGTGAATTAGCAAGCTGATCCTTCTTATCAAGTATCAGATAGTCTATTCCGTAAAGTGCAATTCTTCTGTAGTCGCCGATTATTCTTCCTCTGCCGTAAGCATCGGGAAGACCTGTCAGGATAGCTGCGTGTCTTGCCATTCTCATTTCGGGAGTGTAGGCATCAAAAACGCCCTGATTGTGCGTTTTTCTGTATTTCGTAAATATCTCGTTCACCCTGTCGGAAACAGTATAGCCGTACTGCTCGCAGGCAGCCTGAGCCATTCTGAGACCGCCGAAGGGCTGCAGCGAACGCTTAAAAGGCTTGTCTGTCTGAAGTCCTACGATCTTCTCTAAGTCTTTATTAAGATAGCCTGCCTTATGAGAGGTTATAGTCGAGATTATATCGGTGTCCATATCAAGAACACCGCCTGCTGCTCTCTCCTTTGCAGCAAGATCGGTTACCTGCTCCCAGAGCTTTTTTGTAGCCTCGGTAGGACCTTCAAGAAAGCTTTCATCACCCTCATAGAGCTTATAGTTTTTCTGAATAAAGTCACGCAGATTGATTGAGGTTTTCGACCATTTTCCGGGCACAAAGCCCTCCCATTCATCTAAAAAGTTTCTTTCCATTTTTACATACTCCCGTCACTCTGTACATTTATTATCCACTAAAATAGTATCATATACTTTTTCCGACTTCAAGCCTTTTCAATAAAATATTACCACTGCATAACAGAACTTTAAGAATTGAGTTATGCTCTCTCAACCTTTAGAAGATTTGTTGTACCACTCATTCCGAGAGGTACACCCGCAGTGATAACTACAAGGTCGCCCTTTTTGAGGTAGCCCTTTTTGAGCGACACCTCAACTGCGTGTCTGATAAGGTCATCTGTGTTGGTTTTCTCTTCAATTACTCCCGACAGTATGCCCCACGAGAGATTGAGCTGATGACAGGTTGTCTCATCGGGAGTGAGTGCGATTATCGGGCAGTTTGGTCTGAACTTTGAAAGTGTTCTCGCAGTAGTTCCGCCCTTGGTAACTGTGAGTATAGCTGCCGCATCAAGGTCATGTGCAGTAGTCACAGAGGCATGAGCGATAGCGTCAGTGATGGACGGGTCAACCGCATCGGGACGGTTTTTGAACCTTTTGATATAGTCTATATCCTTTTCGGTTGTTTCAGCAATAAGGCTCATAGCCTTTACCGCCTCAACAGGATACTTTCCTGCTGCTGTCTCACCCGAAAGCATTATTGCGGAAGAACCGTCATAAATTGCATTTGCAACATCTGTGATCTCAGCTCTGGTAGGTCTTGCGTGCTGTATCATAGATTCAAGCATCTGTGTTGCTGTAATAACGTTCTTTCCTGCATTGTATGCCTTGGTTATAAGCTCCTTCTGTATAGCAGGTATCTGCTCGAAGGGTATCTCAACACCCATATCGCCTCTTGCAACCATAATGCCGTCGGCAGCATCGAGTATCTCATCAATATTTGATACGCCCTGAGCATTCTCTATTTTAGCGATTATCCTCGGATTAAACCAGCCAAGGCTCTGAGTGAACTTTCTGAGATAGATAACATCAGCACCCGTTCTTACAAACGATGCTGCAATATAGTCAAAACCCATTTTTGCGCCGAACTCGAGGTCGGACATATCTGCATCTGAGATGTACGGCATCGAAAGGTTGACCTCGGGCACATTTATACCCTTGTGATCGGAGACCTTTCCGCCCCTGACTACAGTACAGATAATATCGTTTCCTGTGATCTTCTCGGTCACAAGCTCGATAGCACCGTCATCTATCAGTATTCTCGTGCCTGCCGAAACATCTTTCGGGAGGTTTTTGAAAGTGATCGAAGCCTTCTCGTTTGTACCCTCGACATCATCGGTAGTGAGGACAAAGCTTTGGCCGTCTTCAAGTATAACGGGCTCGCCGTTTTTGAAGCAGCCTACCCTGACCTCGGGTCCTTTTGTATCAAGCAGGGTCGCAATATTAAGCCCCAGCTCCTCTCTGAGCCTTACTACCTGCTCAAAACGCTTTTTGTGTACCTCATGCTCGGAGTGCGAGAAGTTGAACCTCGCAACGTCCATGCCGTTCAGCATTAGCTGCCTGAGGACATTATCGTCATCAGTGGCAGGACCGATCGTACAAACTATCTTCGTTTTCTTCATTGATACTTCTCCTTATCTCAAAGCGGAGAGAAAACCTCCGTCTGTAAACTCATACTTTAAGTATACAACATATTGTATTTTTCGTCAAGTAGAAACCTTACATATATGTAAGCATTAAATTGTGCATATTAAATAGTATAAGAAAAAAGGTGTAAAAAGTATACAAAAATTATTTGCAGACAATTCACAGATTTGTCTGCGTATTTATAAAAAAGGACTTGACAAACAGAGTTAGAAGTGTTATACTTTAGTTATTAAAAGCTTAAAAGCGATAAAGTATCAGAAAGGGTGTCATACATGATCATTATTCTCAATCAGAAAGCAACAGAAGAAAAAATAAAGGAGCTTGTTGAAGGCTTCCACGCTCAGGGGCTGAAAACGAACGTATCTCAGGGCTCGCATACAACTATTGTGGGTCTTATCGGTGATACTACAGTACTCGATATAGATAACCTCAAGGGCGCTGATTACGTCGCTGACGTAAAGCGTGTATCAGAGCCTTACAAGAAGGCTAACAGAAAAATGCACCCCGAGGATTCCCTCATCAAGGTGACTGACGATGTAACGATCGGAAGCGGTATTTTCAATGTTATCGCAGGTCCGTGCTCGGTAGAGACTGAGGAGCAGATCATCGGTGTGGCTGAGGACGTTAAGAAAAGCGGAGCAACACTTCTCAGGGGCGGTGCTTTTAAGCCGAGAACCTCGCCTTACTCCTTTCAGGGGCTTGGCGGTGACGGTCTGAAGCTTCTGCTTGAGGCTAAAAAGGCTACAGGGCTTCCGATAGTAACCGAGCTTATGAATTTAGAGAACATAGATATGTTTGCTGATGTTGATGTTATCCAGATCGGCGCAAGGAATATGCAGAACTTTGACCTTCTTAAAGAGGTCGGTAAGAGCAAGAAGCCTATACTTCTGAAAAGAGGCCTTGCAAACACAATTGAAGAGTGGCTCATGAGTGCCGAGTACATTATGGCAGGCGGAAACGAGAACGTTATCCTCTGCGAGAGAGGTATCAGAACCTTTGAGACTGCCACAAGAAACACTCTGGACATTTCGGCAGTGCCTATGCTCAAAAAGCTTTCTCACCTGCCTGTAGTTATCGACCCAAGCCATGCAACAGGACTTTCGTGGATGGTAGCTCCTCTTGCAAAGACAGCAGTTGCCGCAGGTGCAGACGGTCTTATGATAGAGGTTCACAATGATCCTCCGAAGGCACTCTGCGACGGTGCTCAGTCGCTCAATCCTGTTCAGTTTGATGAGCTTATGCAGGACATCAAGAGAAGAGTTGAATTTGAGGGCAAGCGCTTCGGTAAATAAATTCCCGGGAAATCCTCCTGCTCGTCAGGAGGATCCTTTTTTTATAACGAAAAGGCAGGGCGGGCTTATTCAAAAGGGCGCTTGTTCGGCTAAAGACTTGCTGCGGTTGACAAAGCTCTCCTTATTGTGGTATAATACAGTATTATAGACTTATGCTGCGGAGAAACGACTATGTTTGGATATGTCAGAGCTTTCAAGCCGTATATGAGAATGTATGAATATGAAGCCTACAGAGGTGTTTACTGCGGTGTCTGCAAGGAGCTGTCAAAGCAGTACGGCTTTGTGACAAGGCTGCCGCTAAGCTATGACATAGCCTTTCTCGGGCTTATGGAGCTATCCCTCAGGGATAAGCAGATCAAAACCTGCCGGAAGCGCTGTCCGCTGCACCCGATAAACAAGACCGTATGTCTTACCTCAAATGAGGGGCTGGAGCTTACCTGTGCGGCATCTGTGATACTTACCTATCATAAGCTCCGTGACGATATGAGCGATAAAGGCGCACTAAAGAAAATAGCTGCTTTGGCTCTTCTTCCGTTTTTCAGAAGGGCAAACAGTAAAGCCTCGAAGCTTTATCCAGAGCTTTCAAAGCGTGTATCAAGGGCTATGAAGAAGCAGTCTGAGATCGAGAAGCTTCGCACCGACAGCATAGACCGTGCGGCTCACCCTACAGGAGAGATGATGTCCGCTGTGTTTTCACAGCTTTCCGACTGCCCTGCCGTAAAGACCGAGCTTGAACGCTTCGGGTATCTGCTCGGACGGTTTGTGTATATCTGCGATGCGATCGACGATCTGGAGGACGATATAAGAACGGGCGGCTATAATACACTTTCAGAACGCTTTTGCAAAAACGGTTATAATAAAAATGTAAGAAAGCAGATATTGTCCTACTGTACCGACAGCATTATGCTGACACTCGGAAGCCTGGCTGAATCCTATGTTAAGCTTCAGCCGCTGAGATATAAGGACATAATCGACAACATTATATATCTGGGACTTAAAAGCTCCTACAGAGCAGCAATCCCGAAAAGAAAGGACAGACAGCATGAACAATGACCCATATAAGGTGCTCGGAGTTTCAAGGAATGCCTCCGAGGACGAGATAAAGCAGGCTTACAGAAATCTTGCTAAGAAATATCACCCCGATCAGTATGAGGACAACCCTCTCAAAGACGTTGCCGCTGAGAAAATGGAGGAGGTCAACGCCGCTTATGATGAGATAATCTCTCAGAGAAGAGGCAACAGCTACAGCTCTGATAATACCTCCTCTGCCTATGACAGCAACTATGTCAGAAACCTTATCCAGCAGAACAACATAACCGCTGCAGAGCAGATCCTTGACGGTGTTCCCGGGCAGATGCGTGATGCTGAGTGGTTTTTCCTGAAAGGTTCAGTCTGCTACAGGAGAGGCTGGCTGAACGAAGCCGTATCAAACTTCGGAAGAGCGACCTCAATGAACCCCTCAAACCGTGAGTACGCTGCCGCTTATAAGAATATCACAAACCAGCAGCAAGGCAATATGGCAGGAAACCCCTATACTCGGCAGACTGCTGCAGGCCCCTCGGGCTGTGACTGCTGTACATCGCTTTGTCTTGCAGACTGCTGCTGCGAATGTATGGGCGGAGACCTTATCCCCTGCTGTTAAACTATGAAAGATAAAATATCATTCACAGTCGCTCTGGGCGGTATATGCTCGGCAGTTTGTGTGTTCACGATGTTCCTGAGTGGTTTTCTGCCTATGTTCGGATACACGATACCTGCCTTTGCAGGCTTTATGATGGTTGTAATGGTGGTGGAAACCAGCATCGGCTGGGCAATGGCTACCTATTGCAGTGTAAGTCTGCTGTGCATTTTTGTCACCCCGAATTATGAGTCCTCACTGCTGTTCATTCTGTTTATGGGTTACTACCCGATACTTAAATATTATCTCGACAGGCACTTTAAGAAGCCTGTCAGGATAGCAGTAAAATTAATTGTATATAACGCGGCAATAGTGCTGTTTTATATGGCTTTCAGATTCATTTTCACATCTGTTGATATGATCGAAGGGCTTGAGCGTTTCGGAAAGTATGCTCCGCTGGTGCTGTGGCTTATGGCAAATGCAGTTCTGCCCGTTTATGACTATGCTCTGACACAGCTTACCGAGGTTTATACTCAGTGGTTCAGGAAGAAGATACTAAAGCGCAAATAAGCGTAAAAGCGCACTTTCAGAAGTGATAGTGAATAAAATCGGCTTTGAAAACTTTTAAAAAGAGGCGGTAATCAACAAAAATCACCGCCTCTGTATTTTTTTTGAAAAATCTCTTGACAAGTCAGTTTCAATGTGATATAATAATTATCGTCAATTGAGAGCAAGCGGGTGTAGTTCAGTGGTAGAACTCCAGCCTTCCAAGCTGGCCATGTGGGTTCGATTCCCATCACCCGCTCCATTTATTTATGCGTCATTAGCTCAGTTGGATAGAGCAACCGCCTTCTAAGCGGTAGGTCGCAGGTTCGAATCCCGCATGGCGTACTTCCCGACTAAGCAGGTCAACCCACTTTTACGGTGCAATACCTCAGTCGGTGTATAAGCGTATGGTGGGTATAGCGTAGCTGGCCTAACGCGTCAGTTTGTGGCACTGAAGACCGTGAGTTCGAATCTCACTACCCACCCTTGAATGAAAAGCCTTGCGATTGCAGGGCTTATTTTTTTTGCAAAAAAAGCGGTACAGATAAACTGTACCGCTTTGGTTCACGCTTTCCAGAGCCCGTGAAGATTGCAGTATGCGTAAACGCCGTCTACAGTTTCATCGGCAGCGATTGTAAACTCAGCCGCAGGAGCCTCGCCTGCTTTGAGATTTCTTACATAGAAGCCCCTGTCAGTTGAAACTGCGATGAACTCGATAAAGTGCTCCTCGAGCATAGGGTGATCTACCTCACCGACCTTTACAGATACCTTAGTGCCCTCAACTGTATAAACAGGAACGTGCTTTTCAGTCGCAGCGTCAACAGAGCCTGCCTCAAGCTTTCTGAAGCCTGTCTTGCCCGTGTCCTTCGACTTATCCCCTGCTCTTACCAGAGCTGTGATACCGCCGCAGCCCTCACATACAAAAAACTTTCTGTTCATTAGTAAAACCTCCTTTATATAATGTCGCATTCCGACAACCCCATTATAACACATAAATCCGTCCTTGTAAAGCCTTTACATTTGTTAAAAGATATGCTATAATACAGTCAAGGAGGAATAGAAATGTTTGTATTAGCGATAATTTCACTGGCGGCAGCGGTAGGCTGTCTGTTTTTCACGATAGCAGTTAAGCCTAAGAACAAGATACTCAAACCGATCGCAGCCATCGGGATAATAGTTTTCATAACTCTTGCGGTAGTGTTTGCGTTTCTGCATTATGTTCCGAAAGACGAAAGCGCCGACACAGGCTCTTATACAGACTACGGAAAGAAAGCCGTTATATATTTTGAATAAGATACGCCGTCTCAGATTGAGGCGGCGCTTTTGTTATTTATCATTAACAAATCATTGTTCGGAATTTTGTGTATTTATACAAAATTTGCTCGATTATGCTGCCAGCATACCAAAAATGTAAAATAATGTGTTATAGTATTATTGTTAGTTAAGGTGCTCGGAAAAAGCATTATAAGCAATCCCTTTAACATATCAATATATCAACTTTTTAATTTTTAGCTGCTTATTCATATCCCCAAAAAACACTGACTGTCCGAGCACTTAACTTTCACAATCAGATTCCGATCTGATGAAGGCTTGGGGTAAGGGCATAAGCCCGAAAAAACCGCCCTCCATAACGGAGAGCGGTTTGTTTTTGGAATAATTGCTTAAAATTACACTTGATTTATTCTTCCAAAAGTGGTATTATAAAGGTAAATAAGGAAGTGATAAAGATGCCTGAACTCAGCAGATTTGGCGGTATGATCATTTATATGTTATTCAAAGACATAGGACAGCACCATAAGCCGCACGTTCATGTATATTATGGAGAATATGAAGCAGCAATAGCTATAGACGGCGAACTGCTTGCCGGCTCTCTCCCAAGAAAGCAGTTAAAGATCATTACCGGCTGGCTTGCTTATCACGAGGAAGAAGCCTATAAAGCATGGAATTTTGCAGTCAGAGGAGAACACTTTGAAAAAATCGAACCAATGAAATGAGGTGAACCGGTATGTATATCAAAGACGATATTTGTTATGCAGGTCAGCTCGAAGAGGGTATGAAGGTTACAGCAGCAAAACCCCTGCGTGGAAGAATGATGCTGGTCACATTCTCTACAGGCGAGCAAAGACTATTTGATACAACGAAACTTACAGGAAGTGCATTTGAACCCTTAAACGATGAAAAAATATTTAATTCTCCTACAATTTTTCACGGAGTGATAACCTGGAACAACGGAGAAATAGATATTGCTCCCGAAACAGTCTACAAAGAGAGCTACGCCTACGAAAAAGACGTTATTTAGTTCAAGCTGAAAAAACCGCCCTCCGTAACGGAGAGCGGTTTTCATTATACTTTAATTACGTTGCAATTGCAGCAAGTATTAGCCAAGCTCAGCAAAGTACTTGATAGTTCTTACCATCTGGCTGGTGTAGCTGTTCTCGTTGTCGTACCAGGAAACAACCTGTACCTCATAGAGGTCATCAGCGATCTGGCTAACCATTGTCTGAGTTGCATCGAAGAGTGAACCGTATCTCATGCCGATAACGTCGCTCGATACGATAGGATCCTCGTTGTAGCCGAAGCTCTCAGAAGCAGCAGCCTTCATAGCAGCGTTGATCTCGTCAGCTGTAACGCCAGCCTTCTTAACAACTGCTGTGAGGATCGTTGTAGAACCTGTAGGAACAGGAACTCTCTGTGCAGAACCGATAAGCTTGCCGTTCAGCTCAGGGATAACAAGGCCGATAGCCTTTGCAGCACCTGTGCTGTTCGGAACGATGTTAGCAGCACCTGCTCTTGCTCTTCTAAGGTCGCCCTTTCTGTGAGGACCGTCGAGGATCATCTGGTCGCCTGTGTAAGCATGGATAGTGCTCATGATACCACTCTGAATAGGAGCATAGTCATTAAGAGCCTTAGCCATAGGTGCGAGGCAGTTAGTTGTGCAGGATGCAGCAGAGATGATCTTGTCATCAGCTGTCAGTGTCTTCTCGTTTACGGAGAATACGATAGTAGGAAGATCCTTTCCTGCAGGTGCAGAAATAACAACCTTCTTAGCGCCGGCATCAATGTGAGCCTGGCTCTTCTCCTTAGAGCAGTAGAAACCTGTGCACTCGAGAACTACGTCAACGCCGATCTCGCCCCAAGGAAGCTTTGAAGCGTCAGCCTCTTTGTAGATAGTAAGAGTCTTGCCGTCAACAGTGATAGTGTTAGCATCGTCGTCAGCAGTTACAGTGTGGAGACCCTCGCCGATTTTTCCGCAGTAGCCGCCCTGAGCGGTGTCATACTTGAGAAGATTTGCGAGCATCGAAGGCTTAGTCAGGTCGTTGATAGCAACAACATCATAACCCTCTGCTCCGAACATCTGTCTGAATGCAAGACGTCCGATACGGCCAAAACCGTTAATTGCAACTTTTACATTTGCCATTGTAGTTTACCTCCTAAAATTTTGATACATTCATTATACACCATTTCCAAAACTTTTGCAATACCTTTTTCAGAAATTACATAATTTTTTAATAAAAACACCTAAATGCAAGATTGAAAAGTCAAACTTGCAAAAAAAGTATACCCAAAATATAGGAAAAGTACTTTACAAGCGCCGAAAGATGTGCTATAATAAGGTTTGAAATTGAAAATTGGAGGTATTTTTATGAATAAAATCAGAATTGCAATTGCAGGCTACGGCAACCTCGGCAAGGGTGTAGAGCTCGCTGTAAGGCAGAATAAGGACATGGAGCTCGTAGGTGTTTTCACAAGACGTGACCCTTCAAGCGTAAAGCTTCTGACCGAGGGTGTAAATGTCTGGAATATTGCTGACGCACCTGCAAAAGCAAACGAGATCGACGTGCTTATCATCTGCGGAGGAAGCGCTACCGATCTGCCCAAGCAGACCCCTGAGCTTGCTCAGTATTTTAATGTAATCGACAGTTTTGATACACACGCTCGTATCCCCGAGCATTTTGCAAATGTTGACAAGGCTGCTAAAGACAACGGCCACATCGCATTTATTTCTCTCGGCTGGGATCCGGGCCTGTTCTCGCTTAACAGACTGTACGCTGAATCTATCCTGCCAAACGGCAAGAGCTATACCTTCTGGGGCAAGGGTGTCAGCCAGG
>CAMMYU010000158.1:0-15900 GCA_946528545.1 uncultured Ruminococcus sp. | reverse complement strand
TTGCGTCAGCAAGCCTGCGTCGAATTTAGGCAATCTGACGAAAATCTGGACGGCGCATCTGATGCACAGGGGTCGTGCGGTGTTGCCTAAAATGACCCTGACAGAGAATTTCTGTCAGGGTCTCTTTGCTACTGAACTTTTTCAAATTGCTCGGCCGGTACTCCGCAGAGGGGACAGACAAAATCCTCGGGAAGTGTATCTCCGACATACTCGTATCCGCATACTGTACAGCGCCAGATAGTTTTGCCGTCATCTGTTGTGCCGACGGGAACTGAGTCCTCGTCTTTGTGAGGCTCTGCTTCGACCTTCTCAAAGTCGGAGGCAGGGTGCTTGCACAGCGGACAGATATAGTCCTCGGGAAGCTCCTCTCCCTCGTAGATGTAGCCGCAGATCCTGCAGCGCCATACGGTCTTTTCGGCAGGCTTGTCGTCGGGCTTGGGCTTGATGTTTGCGTGGTAGTAGGTATATGTCGCAGAGGGCACATCGCTCAGTACCTCTGCTTCGGTAACATCTGCTATGAACATTGTGTGCGTTCCAAGATCAATTACCTGACAGACCTTTCCCGAAATATAGGCATTAGCGCCCCTTGTAATGTAAAGCTCTCCGTTTGCAGAGCGATTGCAGTCGGTAAAGCCTGCGAACTTGTCGGTATCACGCCCCGACTGAAAACCGAAATGCCTGAAAAGCTCAAAGTCGCTGTCCTCGCTGATCACCGAGGCGGTAAAGCTCTTAGACTCCATTATCATATCGTGGGTGTAGTTTGCCTTGTTCACGGTTATGCTCACACGGTTAGGCTCAGATGTTACTTGCTGCAGAGTGTTCGTGATGCAGCCGTTGTCCTTATCACCGACCCTCGCTGTTACAACGAAAAGCCCGTAGCTTATCTTAAAGATCGCATTATTGTCCATAGTCAGACCTCCTTTTATTTTGGTACTTATATAATAACCTCTGAGACCTCTCTTGTCAAGCCCTGTTTTGTCTTTTCAGCCCGATAAGACACTCGGGGCTGTTCTTTTTGATGATGTTAGTGCCTTTGCCGACAGTCATAGTTGCCTCAAAGCCGCACTCGGAGATGACGGCTGCTGATGTCTCATCGGTATAGCCGAGGGGGTAGACAAAAACATTCGGCTTGAACTGACAGCACTCATCGCAGAGCCTTTGAAGCCTGAACACATCTCCGTAAAGAAGCCGTCTGTATTCATGCTCATCTTCGGTGCGAAGCTTTGTACAGCCGTGTCTGCCTGTGTCGGTATAGAGGGAATAGGTGCCGTTTGTAAACTCAAACCGTCCGCTTTCACGCAGAGCATAAATGTCCTTCCAATCAAGGTATGAGTGCTCGGGCTCGGGGTCGGCATCGTCTGAGGCGTGCTCGGTCTTGTCCCCCCGAAGTGATACGCTGAAGCAGACATCATACTTTTCGGCAAGAGGAAGCAGCTTTGTCAGGCAGTTAAGCTTAGCATCATCAACAGTTATGACCACAGGCTTTTCGGGGAGCTCCCCGTCATAGTTTACAAAGCGGATAAGGTCATTTACGAGAACAGTTTCATTGCCCGAGGATTTAAGCATTTTAATATCGTCTTCAAGCTGAGTGAAGCTTACTGCATTTTTGTCTGTGCCGTCCGAGAGGGAAGGGTAGGCGAGGATAGTTACCTCACGTCTGTTCGGGTCTGAGGGCTTGGCTTCGGTTCTCTCGGCAGAGGTCTTTGCGCAGGAGCAGAGCAGTAAGGCGCTTATCAGTATTGGAAGTAATTTGAAAAAATTCATTGAAATTGTCTCCCTTTGGTGTTTTGCATAATTTCTACTCTTATATTTCTATGCGAAAAAAGCTAAAAAATACAAAAAAATCCTGCTGTGATACTTGAAATATTTGTGCAAATGTGATATACTATTATGTAATATGTGAAACTGTGCGGTCGGGAAGACTGTCTTGACCTTGAGAATATTATCGGAGGTGAGAACATATCCTCTCGGGATATGGAGAATATGAAGAGACTTCGTACAAAAGTTATGCTTGCAATGGTGCTTGTGGCAGTGGCAGTATTTGCGTTTCTGGGCGCAGCTATGATCTTCTTTATCTCGAACTCGATAGAGAAGTCTATCATTATTTCTATGGAGCCGATGGCAGACAGCGCTGCCGATGACTTCAATGATACTATCATGATGTATATGAACTCTGTGAAGAATACCACTGACTCAAATGCATACACGAATGCAGATGACGATCAGGCAAGAATGGATATGCTGCAGGCAAGCTTCACAAAGAATAACAATCAGTATATTTCGCTTGCAATACTTGACGGCAGCGGAAAGGTGCTTGTATCCTCGGGTGACAGCACTGCCGACGGCGTTGATAAGGAGCAGCTTGAGGAAGCCAAGAAAATGACTGCGGCTTATATCTCGGATATTTATGAGATAAACGGCAAGAAGTATTTCACTATTATCTGCACAGGCAAAAACGACACGGGCGCTGAGCGTATCTCGGTTCTGACTATAGATACAACTCTGCTTTCAAAGGACCTTAATTCCTTTAAGCTTGGCAGCAGGGGCTTTGTGTATGTTATAAACAATAAGGGCAAGGTTATAGTTGAGCCGTCTGCAAAGAATGCAAAGGCTGACATCTACAACCTCGGAGATTCCGAGAAGGAAGCGGCAGAGGCAGCTAAGGCTATCCTCGGAACAGATGAGGGCGACGAGCACTATGAGTATAATGATACTACCTACTATACCTACCATGTAAAGAGCGATTACTTTAACAGCAAGATCGTTATGACAGTTGATATAGCAGACTTTGCCGAGTCGCAGAACGTGGCAGTAAGAAACGGCCTTATAATCGGCACGCTCATTCTTATCCTGACTGTAGTATTCTCAGTGTTCTTTGCATCACGTCTTGCAAAGCCTATTATATCCACCACAAACCGTCTGAGGTCCCTTGCACAGGGCAACCTGACAGACCCCGTAGATGTTTGGTACTCTAAAGATGAGCTCGGTGTGCTCTCTACCTCACTGGAGGAGACAGTATTCTCGCTGAGACAGTATATAAGCCTTATCACCTATTCGCTGACACAGATTTCCGAGGGCAATCTGCAGTACAGGCTGGAGGGCAACTTCAAGGGTGACTTCTTTAAGATAAAGAGCACCTTTAATGAGATCTTTGATTCACTGAACGATACATTCGCATCTATCAACCTTTCTGCTGAGCAGGTAAACTCGGGCGCTGTTCAGGTTTCCGATTACTCACAGTCGGTATCACAGGGTGCTACACAGCAGGCCTCCGCTATTGAGGAGCTGTCCGCAACACTCTCCGATGTATCAGACCAGATCATGCAGAACTCCGAGGACTCAAAGAACGCTTACAACATCGTCTCCGACAATACTGAGGCAGTTAATAACTGCAACGAGGACATGGAGAATATGCTTAAAGCTATGAACGCTATCAAGACCTCGTCCGATGAAATTGCTAAGATCATCAAGGTAATTGATGAGATTTCCTTCCAGACAAATATCCTTGCTCTTAACGCAGCCGTTGAGGCAGCAAGAGAGGGCTCTAAGGGCTTCGGTGTCGTAGCCGACGAGGTAAGACGACTTGCATCACGTTCCGCTGAGGCTGCAAGACAGACCGCAGACCTTATCGAGAATTCGTCGGCAGCCGTTTCAAAGGGCTCGCAGATCGCTGAGCAGACCGCTAAGAGCCTGAGCGAGATAGTTGAAAAGTCAAACCAGATAAGAGCACTTGTAAAGAACATTTCCGACGCTTCGGAGACACAGTCGGGAGCTATAGCTCAGGTAAACACAGGTGTAGATCAGATCTCCGCAGTCGTATCTGCGAACACATCTACAGCTGTCAGCACGGCCTCTGCTTCTGAGGAGCTTTCAAGCCAGTCGCTCATACTCAAGAACATGATCGCAAGGTTCAAGCTTGATGAGGAAAAAGACGATCACCGCAGCAATATGAGATTCAGCTACATTGATGATGAGGATATCCCCGAAGATGATGAGGAAGAAAGCCCTGCACCCGCAGATGATGAAGCTGACGAGTTTGCAGGCTCGGCTGATGATGAATATTGATAGCACTGCTACATTCTATAACGAAAGGACTTGAAAACCTATGAAAAGACGTATCGGAATACTTACCAGCGGCGGCGACTGCCCGGGACTTAATGCAACTATCAGAGGTGTTGCTAAGGCTTGCTATGAGAAATTCGGAGAGGACGTTGAGATAGTCGGCATCGAGGACGGCTATTTCGGCCTTATAAACAATATGTGCAAGGATATGAAGCAGTCCGATTTCTCGGGCATACTTACAACGGGCGGAACTATCTTCGGAACAAAGAGAACTCCGTTCAAGAAAATGCAGGTCATTGAGGAGGACAACGTTGATAAGGTCAAGGCTATGAAGGCTACCTACAAAAAGCAGAAGCTTGACTGCCTGCTGACTCTGGGAGGAAACGGCACTCACAAGACCGCAAATCTGCTCTCGACAGAGGGTCTGAACGTTATAGGTCTGCCGAAAACGATAGATAATGATATCTGGGGAACAAGCGTGACCTTCGGCTTCCATACCGCAGTTGACACCGCTACAGATGTTATTGACAGACTGCACTCCACAGCAAACTCTCACGGACGTATCCTCGTTGCCGAGATCATGGGCAACAAGGCAGGCTGGCTGACCCTTTATGCAGGAATCGCAGGCGGTGCTGATATGATCGTTATCCCCGAGATACCCTACGATATTGAAAAGCTGGCCGAGGCTTGTGAAAAGAGAGAGTCAAAGGGCTTCTCCATTATGGCAGTTGCCGAGGGTGCCTTCGACAAGGCAGAGGCTAAGCTCAAGAAGAAGGAGAGAGCAAAGCAGAGAGCAGAGCAGGGCATAGGCACTGCTACTGCAAGGATAGCTTCCCAGATAGAGCAGATGACAGGCAGAGAAACAAGAGTCTGCGTACCCGGTCACATGCTCAGAGGCGGAAGCCCCAGCGCTTATGACAGAGTGCTTGCTACAAAGTTCGGTGTTCATGCGGCTGAGCTTATCAGCAAGGACAAATTCGGCTATGCCGTTGCAATGATAAATGAGGTAGTTTCCGAGAATCCTCTTGAAGAGGTTGCAGGAAAGACCAAGTTCGTTCCCGAGGATCATCAGCTTGTAAAGACTGCAAAAGAGATCGGCATAGTTTTCGGAGACTAAGCTTCGGGAGGAAATAATAATAATATGGATATGAAAAAAATAGGCAGGCAGATGAGCCTGCTTATGGGAGTGACATTAAGCCTCTGTCTATCGCTGGCAGGAATACTTTCCTCGGGGAAGTTTACTGTTCCGGGCTTTCTGATAAGCTTTCTTGTCAGCCTTGTGATAAGCCTTGTTATCGGCTTTTTAGTGCCGATGAAGAGGGTTAATGATGCACTTGACGCAAAGGTGGGCGTAAAGCCGGGTACTATGGGCGCAAGAGCATTTGAGTCACTGATTTCTGACCTTATCTACACTCCGATAATCACAGTTGCGATGATAACCCTTGCACACAGGAATGCGACAAGTCACGGTGCTAAAATACCCTATGTACCTATGCTGCTCAAGGGCATGGCACTGAGCTTAGTGCTTGGCTATATACTTATATTCATCTTTATGCCGATTTTTATGAAGCTTGTGCTCAAAAAGAACGGTGTCGGCGGACCTCCTCCGCAGGGCAGACCCTGAACTACACAAAAATACCCCTTGTCAGAAAAAACTCTGATAAGGGGTTTGTTTTATTCATCGCAGTCGCCCAGCAGCTTGTGCAGGGTCTTGTAGAGGAAGGCTGCTTCCTCAGGTGAAAGACATATCGTACAGGCAACCTTTTCAGGTACCTCCAGCGCCCTTTCACGCAGAGCCATGCCCTCTTCGGTGATTGTTGCAATCAGCACTCTTTCGTCAGCGCTGTCACGCTTCCTGACGATCAGACCTTTCTGCTCAAGCTTTTTGAGCACAGGGGTAAGCGTACCCGAATCGAGATACAAAAGCTTTCCCATTTCCTTTACGCTTATGCTCTCATGCTCCCACAGCACCATCATAGTGATGTACTGCGTGTAGGTCAGGCCGAGCTCCTCAAGTATCGGAGTGTAGCGCCTGACTATCTCTTTAGATGCCGCATAAAGCGGAAAGCAAAGCTGATTGCAAAGCCTGATAGGCTCGTACTTTTTGTCCATTATGTCTCACCGTCTTGTCTTATTTCTTTGAAAGGATAAATGCCTTCATAGCCTCTTTAGGTCTGAAGCCTACAGTCATATCAACAAGCTCTCCGTTCTTGAAAACACCCACAGCAGGAATACTCTGTATACCGAACTGAACTGCACATTCATCGTTCTCGTCAACATCGCAGGAGAAGAACTCCACATCATCAAGCTCCTCTGCAAGCTCCTCGATCACAGGTGCAAGCATTCTGCACGGACCGCACCATGTTGCGTTAAAGTCAACCACTGCGTACTCGGAAGCCTTTACAGCCTCAATATTGTTGTTTTCTATTACCTTTACCATATTTATCTCTCCTTTGTTTTTATATTCCGTGTCGGAGCAGGCAAGGGATAATGAGGAGGTTCATGCCTGCATTCCGACAGGATTCTCTTTAATAATACTATATCAATTGATAATTGTCAACCGTTTTTCTGCTTTTCCATAAGGTAAGTCACAGCCGATAGAGCCGCCACATTTCCCTGACCTGCCGCCTTGACGTACTGATAAGGCTTTCCTGCGATATCACCGCAGGCGAAGAGCCCGGGCAGGTTTGTTTTCATATTAAGGTCTACCTTGATGTGAGCGCCGTCAGTCTCAACCCCCGGAACAAGCTTGTCGGGCATTACCGCATCTCTGAGGACAAACACGCAGGATACCTCATACTCACCCTTATCGGTTTTAAGTGCCGTTACGCTCTTCTCGCCGACTATTTCCGCAGGCTTTTCTCTGACTATCTCAATGTTCTCTCTTTCCTCGGGGAGCTCCTTTCCCATCGGCACATAGATGACCTTCTCAACTATCTCCGAGAGGAACTCGGCTTCCTCGGGAGCTTCATTGCTGTAGCCCAGCACAGCGACTGTCTTTCCCTTGTAGAGCCTTGCATCACAGGTTGCACAGTAGCTTACTCCTCGCCCGAGGTACTTATCCTCACCCGGCAGTGCCTTCCCCTGCACAACTCCCGAAGCAACTATCACAGAGCTTGCCTCTATCATATCCTCGCCTGCCTGCAATGAGAAGTACTCTCCCATTGCATACACAGCGCTGACCTGCTTTTGAGTGATCTCTATCCCGAGATCGGAAAGCTGAGCCTTCAGCTTTTCAGCAAAATCCGCACCGCTTATCTGCGACAGTCCGGGATAGTTATCTATCCTGTGAGCCTTTGCAAGCTTTGCGCTTATATCGCTGCTCCCAAGCAGAATAATTTCTTTATTCCTTATTTTAGCCGTTATCGCTGCGGATATTCCCGCAGGTCCCGTACCGATTATTGCTATATCATATCTTGACATAAGCTCACCTGTTTCTGTAGTTATCCTATAAGCTCGGCCACAAGCTTTTCAAGCTCCTTCATATCATGAGTTGGCTCAAATCTTGCGACTACGTTGCCCTCTCTGTCAACAACAAACTTAGTAAAGTTCCACTTTATATCGGGATTGTTCTTATAATCCTTATCCCTTGCCTTACACATAGCCGACATCGCAATTGCCTTAGGCCCCTTTCCGAAGCCCTCAAAGCCCTTCCGGCTCTTGAGATACTTGAAAAGCTCTATAGCGTTTTCGCCGTTTACATCAGACTTTTTCATCTGAGGAAACTGCGTATTGTATTTCAGAGTGCAGAACTCATGTATCTCTTCATCAGTACCCGGGGTCTGTCCTGCGAACTGGTTGCAGGGAACATCTACTATCTCAAGACCCTTATCGTGATATTTCTCATACATCTCCTCAAGGGGCTTATACTGAGGAGTAAAACCACAGCCTGTTGCTGTATTGACTACCACAATGACCTTTCCTTTATAGTCAGCCATTGATACGTCTTCACCCTTGTTGTTTTTAACGCTGATATCATAAATGCTCATAATGCTTTCCTCCTTTGGATTTTTGCAATTTGATTGTGTGCAATTTAATCTTGCAAGTTCAATATAACATATTATTCCCGACTTGTCAAGTCATATTCTTCGTTTTTACATTTTGTTCACAAAAAAGCCCCTCACCGTATATTCGGTGAGGGGATAAAAGCTTATTTGTATCTGTTCTTGTTGTTTATTCTGTATCTTCCGGAAACGTACAGCGGGTCAGAATACTTGGCGCAGAAGAAATAGTGTGTGTCTCCCGACCAGTAATACTCCATGTTAGTGTCGAAGATATAGTTCTGAGTGCCTCTCTTAATCGTAGCCCACCAGTGAGGACCGATCTTTCCTCCTGACTGATTTACAGTACCCTGTATCAGGTTCATATCGTAGCCGAGATATCTCATTACAGCAACGAAGGCTCCGTTGAAGCCGTCGCACTGAGCTTCTCTCTTTACGAATACCTGATATACGGGTCTTGACCAGTCTATCTTGGAGTAGTCGTTCTGATAGTTGGTATGATTTACGATGTAATCATAGGTATACTTGGCCTTCTGGTAATTCGACCAGCCTGACTTGAAATGCGTGCTTGCGAATTTCTTAACAAGGTTCCACTCACTGTCGGGGATAGTCCTGTAAGAGGTCGTTGTTTTTGCGCCTGTTACGTTGTAGATCTTATAAGTCCTTGAAACCGAAGATCTCAGCAGGCCGTTGAAACGTGAGGTCTTATCCTGAGTGCCCATATTGTTTGACTCTCTGGAATAAACGGTCTTGCCGTTCACCGTTTTGTAGGTGCGCACAAGGTACCTGTAGTCAGTATCATTGCTGAGCCCCGTGATATAGAGCTGAGTATCGTTCTTGCCCATGAGCTTATAGCGTTTATAAGTGCCTGAACTTCGGTCGAACCTCATAAGCTCATAGCCGTCGATGCCTGTTACCTTGCTCCACTTTACAAGGCAGGTTTTCTCGCCTGTTGCCATAGTTACGGTAGTATGCGGCGGCAGGGTAGTCGTATTAATAATGTTTGAGTAGCTGCCGTACTTGGTAGAGCCGTTCTGGGTGTAGTAAGCTCTTACCTTGAATTTATACGCTGTAGCATACTGCAGCCCTGAGTTTGCATAAGCTGTGTTCTTGGTGCTCCCCACGAGGACATATTGCTTTTTTGCAGCGTCGTATCTGTAGAGCTGATAACCTGCGGCTCCCGGAACGCTGTTCCAGCTGACCTTGATAGTTTTTTCTCCTTGCAAAGCAGAAACGCCTGCGGGTCTGCCTATCGTCTGTATGAAGGTAAAGGTCTTTCTGCCCGAATAATTGCCTTTGAATGTGATAGTTCCCGTACCTGTGCCGATGGAATTGTTGTTCTTATATGAGATAGTGTAGTCATCATATATTTTCAGCTTCTTTCCGTTAAGAGTGACGGTCGGCTCGGGACAGTATTCCCAGCCGTCATAGGCTTTTGGCATTACTCCTGTGACCGCAGCTGATGAAGCATTCTTACGGTTTATCCTGTAGCTGCCCGAAAGGTAGCCGCTGTAGTTGCCCTTTCCGTAGAAATACGCATAGTAGGTACCAGCATCATATTCATTCCATTCGATGCTGGAGAACTCAGCGTCATAGTCTACTCCCTCAACGAGAGTTTTTCCGCCCAGTTTTACAACAGCCGCAGGCTTTACCGCAGTGCCCGTATAAGTAAGTGAGGGCACCGATACAGAGCCGTTGCTCAGATCAGCCTGATAAATGTAGTAGCCTACCTCTGTCTGCTGACCTGCATAAACGCCGAGACCCTTTATAACAGCTGTTTTTTCACCTGCATTCGGGTCACTGTCCGCAGTGACAGTGTAATCAACGCCTTCTTTAAGGTCATCGCCTGTGTAATAATTGTAAGCAGTTACAGAGGGCTTCACAGGAGAACCTGTGTAGATGTGCTCGCCGTCATCGGCATAAAAAGAGCAGTAATCAAAGTTCAGCGCCCACTCCTCATCGGAGCTTTCATACGTCTGTATGCTTACGGTTTCTGACTCGGATAGCTCATTTGCAGCGGCACAGATGCCTGTTGTCCCTGCTGCAAGTGAAAGAGCAAACAGCCAGCTGAGAAGTCTTTTTCCTTTCATAAACAGCTTCCTTTCATATTTTAATAACAATACTGTCAATTCAATACTGTCAATTCAATTATACATCAGTTATCCCGATTTGTCAAATTCTGAAAGCCATTACCGCCTCACGCATGAGGTCGGGGGTCTTTTCTTTTTTGTCGAGCTTTATCACAAAATAGGGCTTGTCGGAGTCATTGAACTTAACCCTGTCTCCGTAAAGCTTGCACAGCTTTGCTGCCTGAGCAGGCTCGCAGTCGGTGATGTAGAAGTAGAGATTATCACCCCTCTGGGCTATCTCCCTGATACCCATTTTAGCGGCTGAGTTTCTTGTCAGTGCCACATTTATGAGACCTGCCACAGCTTTGGGCGGGTCGCCGTAACGGTCGATGAGCTCATCAAGCACATCACGGGAGTCCTCCTCGTTCATGATAGAGGCTATTTTTCTGTAGCAGTCTATCCTCTGGGCATTGTTTTCTATGTAGCTTTCGGGAATATATGCGTCGATCGCTATGTCCACAAGGCAGTCCTCTGGCGAGGGCGGAAGCTCCTCTCCCTTTGCCTGCGCAACAGCCTCATTCAGAAGCCTTATATACATATCGTAGCCGACAGCCTCCATGTGGCCGTGCTGCTGACCGCTGAGTATTGAGCCAGCACCCCTTATTTCAAGGTCACGGAGCGCTATCCTGAAGCCTGAGCCGAACTGTGTGAATTCTCTTATAGCGTCGAGCCTTTTGGCTGCGATCTCTGTGAGAACCTTTCCTCGCCTGAAGGTAAAGTAGGCAAAGGCTCTCCTGTTTGAGCGCCCGACACGCCCTCGCAATTGATAAAGCTGTGAAAGCCCCAGTCGGTCGGAGTCCTCAATAATCAGTGTGTTTACGTTCTGCACATCAATGCCTGTCTCGATGATAGTTGTGCAGACGAGCACATCTATCTCACGGTCACAGAGCTGTCTCCATATCTCGGAAAGCTCATTTTCGGGCATCTGTCCGTGAGCGACAGCTATCCTTGCCTCGGGAAGAGCCTCGGCAAGCTTATGAGCAGCAAGCATTATGCTCTCGACCCTGTTATAGATATAGTAAACCTGACCGCCTCTTCTGAGCTCCTTCTGTATTGCATTTACTACCACGCCGAGGTTATATTCAATAACATAGGTCTGCACAGGATAGCGGTCAACAGGGGGCTCCTCGATGACGGACATATCTCTTATACCACTCATAGCCATATTGAGGGTCCTCGGTATCGGTGTTGCTGAGAGGGTAAGCACGTCAACTCCCTTGAAAAGCTCCTTGAAGCGCTCCTTCTGGGCAACTCCGAAGCGCTGTTCCTCATCTATTATGACAAGGCCTAAATCCTTGAAAGCAACGTCCTTCTGGACAAGGCGGTGAGTGCCGATTATAAGGTCTATAGTGCCCCTGTTCACCTCACGGACAATTTTTGCCTGCTCCTTTGGCTTGCGGAAGCGTGAAAGAAGCTCAATATTAACAGGGAAGTGCCCGAAGCGCTTTATAGCTGTCTGATAATGCTGCCATGCAAGAACTGTAGTCGGGCAGAGCAGTGCTGCCTGCTTGCCGTCTAGCATACATTTGAAGGCAGCTCTCAGGGCAACCTCTGTCTTTCCGAAGCCGACATCTCCGCAGAGCAGTCTGTCCATCGGGACAGGCTTTTCCATATCGGCCTTTATCTCGCTGATAGATCTGAGCTGATCCTCTGTTTCCTCATAGTCGAAGCGTTCCTCAAAATCAGCCTGCCAGTCATTATCGGGCGAGAAGGCATAGCCCTTTGCCGCCTGCCTTTTAGCATACAGCTCGGTGAGCTCCTTAGCCATATCCTTTACAGCGGAGCGTACCTTATTGCGGGTGCGCTTCCACTCGTTTGTATTGAGTTTGTTCAGCTTAACGCTGTCATCGTCGCCCGTTCCGATGTATCGGGACACAAGGTCAAGCTGAGTTACAGGCACATAGAGTACATCTGTGCCTGCATATTTTATGGTGATATAGTCTTTGGTCGAGCCGTTTGTCTCAATGCTTTTTATGCCGTCAAACTTGCCTATACCGTACATAGCGTGAACTACAAGGTCATTTCTCCTGATGTCGGAAAGGCTTTTTATCTCCTCTCCTGCCTTGTGTCTGTAGCGGCGCTTTTTAGAGGCCATAGTTTTCTGCTGAGTGATGACAGCAAGCTTCACATCGGGATAGTCAAAGCCGCCCGACAGACTGCCTGTTCTTACATAAACACGGCCTGCGGTTATCTCGCTGTCATCGGTGAGAGGATAGGCTTCTATTCCCTCGTCGGTGAGGTCTTTAATGATGATCGGCTTTGTTTTCTCCGAGCCTGCAAGAAGAACCGTGCAATAGCCCTGTGAGCAGAGATCTTTGAGCTCCTCGTCAAGAGTGGCTGTATTTCCGCCCCAGGTAGAGGTCTGCCGACAGTTTGAGGTGATAAGCTTCTTAAATCTCACACCGTTGTTTGAACGCATAAAGCTGTCGAGGAAGACGGCTCTTTTTTCGAGAACGGCCTTTTCGACCTGAGTAAGGTCGATGTAAAAGCCCATAAGCTTCGGGAAGAGGATACCCTCTTCAAGCAGGTTTTTTATATCCTCGGATAGCTGAGAGAGCACAGCTCTGCCTTTTTCAATACAGTTTGAGTACTCACACACTGCCGCAATACCCGATTCAAAGTAGTCAAATATGGTGTATGTTCTGTCATAGCATACAGAGTAGTACTTGTCAAGATCGGTGAGCAGAATGCCTGCATCGAGAGCCTCTATATCACGGCTGACAGATAGCCGTATCTTATCTGCCTGCCTGCCCCTTGCCGATGAGGACAGCTTTTGAAGCTTCTCTTTGAGCTCCTCCTTATCGGGAAAGATTATCTCAAGGGCAGGGAAGACTGTAACGCTTTTAAGGCTGTTGGTTCTGCGCTGAGACTGTGTATCAAAATAGGAAAGTGAGTCAACCTCGTCGCCCCAGAGCTCAAGCCTTATAGGTCTGCTTTCCTGAACAGGGAAGATATCAATTATCGAGCCCCTGTGCGAAAACTGCGCCTGTCCCTCGACCTGATCTGTACGGGTATAGCCTGCGGCAACAAGCTTTCTGAGCAGCTCCTCCAACTCAACAGTGCCGCCCTCGCTTATCTCAAATGAGTAGTCCCTAAGAGCCTTCGGGGGCATAGCCGCCTGTAAGCAAGCCTCGATACCTGCACAGCAAACAGAGGCTTTACCCTGCATAAGCTGAGACAGAGCCTCAATTCTTTTGTGTTCATACTCACGGGAGATGCCCTCCATGAGGGCGAAGTTCAGATCCTTTGCAGGATAGAACACAGCTAGCTGCTGTCCGGCCATTTCGTTTATGTCCTGTGCCATTCTGAGTGCATGAGCCTCGTCATCGCATATCACAAGCACAGGGGAAATACGGCTGAGTCCGAGTACGGTATGTGCCTTATGAATATTCGACACACCCGACAGCGACACGGGAGTATATCCCTTGAGCACGCAGTTTATAATATCCTTACAAAACGGCAGCTGAGCCGCCATTCTTTCAAATAAATTCATAAAAACCCCACTCTTTAATTAGGTAACAGGCAATAGATATTTAGGCAATAAGTATTTAGGTAATAGGGAATAGGGAACAGGTAATAGGTAAGGTATCACCTTCGGTGATGATTTAAAATGGGGCTGCGCCCCATATCCAAAGGTGATAGTGAAAACTAGATCAATCTGCCTGAGAATAACAAGCGAAAAGTATGCACTTTCTATACGCCCGAATGGGCATAAGTCAGCAAAGCTGACTCCATACCTATTCCCTATTCCCTATTCCCTATCACCTATTACCTATACCCTATTATCTTTTTGCTTTTCCCTGTTACCAAAAAGTACTGTGTTCAGTTAAAGCGGTTCATGGCTTCGCCTGTTTCGCCCTTGACGATAAGCTCTACAGCCTCGGCGGTGTGGTCGAATACCTCGGAGAGCTTCTTCATATCCTCGTCGGAAAACCGTGAGAGCACCCAGTCTGCAAGGTCATAGTCCGGGTGGGGCTTAGCGCCTATGCCTATCTTAACTCTCGGAAAATCCTGAGTGCCGCAAAGCGCAATTATACTCTTTATTCCGTTGTGACCGCCTGCCGAGCCCTTGCGCTTTATCCTCATAGCGCCAACATCAAGGGAGATATCATCGAAGATCACTATGATGTTCTTGGGGTCAATCTCATAGAAGTCCATAGCGTCGCTCACAGCCTCGCCGCTTTTGTTCATAAAGGTTTGCGGCCGCATTATAAGGCAGCTTTTTCCTCCGATGACGGCTCTGTTGCAAACTGCATTGAACTTGTGCTCGTTCGGGGTAAAGCTGTACTTCTTTTCAAGCGCCTCTATCGCCAGAAAGCCTGCATTGTGCCTTGTGTTTTCATAAGCTACCCCGGGGTTTCCGAGCCCTGCTATAATAAATTCGGGCTTTGTCGGCTGTGACTGCTCGGACAATGCCTTTAATTTTTCAAAAAGTCCCATAAATCCTCCTCAATATATCACGCACAATAACCCCGACTTTACTAAAGTCGGGGTATCTGTTTTTTCGTATTATAGCACAGTTGCGCCGTTTTGTCAAGAAAAAAGACCCGACCTAAAAAAGGTCGGGTCGCTTTTTACATTCAAAGCTTGAAATCAATATACTCGACTACAGTTCCGTCAAAGGTGCCCTTGTCATCAAGGCATCTGTACACAGCCCTTGCGCCTATGAAAGCCGCATAAGCCGTACCGAGCATTACAATGACCGACACGATCAGACACAGGATACCGACAAAGGCACTTCCCAGCGGCTGAGCCCTTCTTGTCTGCTGTGCTGTCATGTAAGCAGGATCTTCCGATCTCAGAGCGATCACTGCGGACTTTTCCGTGTTCTGCATATTTGTCATAACTATCCCTCCTGATGATATCTCACGATTTGCCGACATCTCCTGCCGACAAGCACATTATACAATGTTTTTTTCAAAACGTCAAGAGGTAAAGTCAAACTTTCATCGTTCTGTCACATTGATTACAAAACGGGGTCAAAGCCTGCCTCTTCGGTTACACTGACAACGCTTACGCAGTCATCTGTAATCTCCTTGACTGCCTTTTTAGTGCCCTTAACAGCCAGCACTATGCCGACGATTATCAGCACAGCGATGATAAGAACTATCACTATCCCGAGGACAAGACTGCTGGAGCCGTTCTCGGCTCTCTGAGGTGTGCCGTAGCTGGGCTGCTGGTTCGACAGGTTCACAGGTGTGTTATAGCCGGGGTGCTGCTGCTGAGGTGCCTCGGGAGCAGGCGCAAAGGGCTGTTCTATCTTTTCGGGCTGATTGTACTGAGGATACTCGTTTCCTACAGGCTGCTCCTGCTGAACGGGCTGTTCAAACTGCTGTTGTACGGGCTCGTCATATCTTCTCGGCGGAGTGCCGTAGCTTGGGGCATTGCCCGAGAGATAATCGGGCGTATTATAATCCTGATACTGCTGAGGTGCCGCAGGTGTCGGCTCCGAAGGCTGTTCAAACTGCTGCTGAACAGGCTGCTGATACTGCTCCTGCACGGGCATATCCACAGCAGGCTGAGCCGCTGCTCCCATAGGTGTACCGCAAACTCCGCAGAAAGCGGCATCATCGGCTGTCTGGTTTCCGCATTTAGGACAAATCATGTTAATCGCTCCTTTTTTTTTAAGGCAACACCGCACAACCACCGGCTAACGCCTTTGCACGTCATAAACTTGCATATTTTCCGTCATATCACACAAAGTTTCC
>CAMMYU010000157.1:0-3320 GCA_946528545.1 uncultured Ruminococcus sp. | reverse complement strand
GACTTGCGTCAGCAAGCCTGCGTCGAATTTAGGCAATCTGACGAAAATCTGGACGGCGCATCTGATGCACAGGGGTCGTGCGGTGTTGCCAAAAAGTGGAAGAATAGCTTAAATGACAGGAGATTTATGATGGTTAGCAGGTTTTTTGCACTTATTTCCAGAATGAAATATATCAACAGATGGTCTACAATGAGGAGCACAATAACAGAGAACATAAGTGAGCATTCTCTTGATGTTGCCTTTATTGCTCATGCACTTGCACTTCTCAGAAATGAGCGCTTTGGCGGCGATGTCAATCCTGAACGCTGTGCGCTTCTAGCTATGTACCATGATGTGACGGAGATCATAACCGGTGATCTGCCCACGCCTATTAAGTATTACAGCCGTGAGATCAGAGGAGCTTATGATGAGGTTGAGAAAAAGGCTGAGCAAACTTTGATTTCTTATCTACCGGATGATATGAAGGAGCATTACAGACCGCTTTTTTCAAGAACCGAGGAGGAAAGTGAGCTCTGGGATCTAGTTAAGGCTGCTGATAAAATATCGGCGCTTATCAAGTGCATTGAAGAACGTCAGATGGGAAATACTGAATTCAAGTCTGCTGAGAAATCAACTCTGGAGGCAATTAAGGCGTTAAAAGTACCGGAGGCTGATATGTTTCTAGAAGAATTTATCCCTGCATACAGTATGACACTTGATGAACAGACCTGATAAAAAGCGAGGTGGTATTATGGAGAATGTTGTTTCGGCATCGGTTTTGGGCTGTGACCTTTCTCAGCTTGGAGCAGAGACTATAAGAGCTGAAAAAGCAGGAGCAAAATGGCTTCATTTTGATGTAATGGACGGGCTTTTTGTAAACAATATTAGCCTTGGTATACCGCTTCTGAGCTCTGTCAGCAGCAAAACAGGTATGTTTGTGGATACTCATCTTATGATCTGTGACCCTAAAAGATATATTGAGCCCTTTGTATATGCTGGTTCTGATAATATTACTTTTCATATTGAAGCAGCGAGAGACCCTGAGCTTGTAATAAAAATGATCCATTCTTACGGTATTTCAGCAGGTATTTCAATAAAGCCTGAAACTCCTGTTTCTCAGATAGAAAAGTATGTTGATAATGTGGAGCTTATTCTTGTGATGACTGTCGAACCCGGTTTTGGCGGTCAGGGCTTTATGGACAGTACGCTGGAGAAAATAGCCCAGTGCCGAAAGCTTATAGACCAAAGCGGAAAAGCTGTTCGCTTGGAGGTTGACGGCGGAATTAATGCTGATACTGCTGCACTATGCAGGCAGGCGGGTGCGGATACCTTCGTATCGGGAACATATCTGTTCCATGCTGAGGATATGTCGGCTGCGGTTAAATCTATTATTGAATAGCAAAAGAGCTTCTGCACGCAGAAGCTCTTTTTTACAGTTCATCGGAAAGCGTTGCCCACTCTTCCATATTTTCATCAAGCTGAGTTCTCAGGCCTTCAAGCTCGGCACATTTGGCATTGAGCTTTTCATAGTCTTTAGTAATCTCGGGAGATGCTATCTTTTCTTCGAGCACAGCTATCTGTTCCTCGGCATTTTCGATCAGAGCTTCAAGCTCCTTTATTCTCGCTCTTTTCTTTGCATCAAGGGCCCTCTGCTCTTTAGAACGGTAGAGCTTTTGCTTGCTTTCTTTTTTTGCCTGCTCCTGTAAAGCAGCTTTCTTTTCGCTTTCAGCGAGGGCTGCCTGCTGTTGTTCGGCTGAGATAATATCGCTGTAGGCGGTAAAGTTGCCCTCAAAGGAGCGTAACACTCCGTTATTAAGTTCAACTATGCGGTTTACAGTCCTGTTGAGCAGATATCTGTCGTGGGAAACAAGAAGCATCGTTCCCGAAAATTCAGCAAGTGCCTCTTCGAGAACTTCCTTGGCGGCAAGGTCAAGGTGGTTTGTGGGCTCGTCAAGTACAAGGACATTTGCTTTTGAGAGTATCATTATCGCAAAGCAGACCTTCGCTCGCTCTCCGCCGCTGAGGATAGAGATAGGCTTGAAAACATCGTCGCCCTGAATGAGGACCGATGCAAGCACCTTTCTGGCAGTCTCGGGAGAAAGGCCGTTAAAGCGGTAGAGAAGCTCGTCAAGTGCTGTTTTGTTCGGGTCAAGTGATGCGTGCTCCTGATCGAAGTAGAAAAGCTTGACATTTCCGCCGAATACCACAGAGCCCTTTTCGTGAGGTATTATCCCCATTATAAGCTTTAAGATGCTTGTTTTTCCTGCTCCGTTTATTCCGATAAGGCCTGTATGCTCACCCCTGCGGATAAGCAGGTCAAGGCTTTGGCTTATCGTTTTGCTGTCTGTACCAAATCCCACTGTGAGGTCACAGCCTGTCAGCTTAATAGCTTCTTTGGTTGGCTCGATATCATATTCAAGCTTGATTTTTGGCGCTTTTGTCATTGAGAGGGGCTTGTCTATACGCTCTATCCTGTCGAGCATAGCCTGCCTTGATTTTGCCATTTTTGCAGTAGATGCCCTGACCTTGTTTTTTGTGATGTACTCTTCAAGCTTTTTTATCTCGGTCTGCTGTGCTTCATACTCTTTTTCCTGGCGTATCACATTGGCTTTTTTAGCGATAACATACTGCGAATATCCGCCCTTATATGAGGTCAGGCGGCAGTTTTCTATCTCGCATATCCTTGTGCAGACCTTGTCAAGGAAGTATCTGTCATGTGAAACTATCAGAACAGAGCCCTTGTAGGTTTTAAGGTGGTCTTCAAGCCATTTCAGGGTCATAAAGTCAAGATGATTGGTCGGCTCATCAAGGATAAGCAGCTGCGGCTCTTCAAGAAGGAGCTTTGCAAGCGCCAGACGTGTCTTTTCGCCGCCCGATAAGGTAGAGATGAGCCTGTCTGAGTCATCGGGAGAAAAGCCCATACCGTTCAGTATCATATCTATCTTAGTGTTCATTCGGTAGCCGTCTCTCGCTTCAAAGAAAGCTGAAAGGGAAGCGTATTCATCGCTCAGAGCTTTGAGCTCATCGCCGCTTTTGTCGCCCATATTCTGTTCAAGCTCTTTCATTCGTTCGAGAGTAGCTGTCAGGTCGGAGAGGGCATTTTTCATTTCATCTCTGATAGTGAGGGTCGAGTCCAGTCCGCTGTTTTGCCTGAGATAACCTATCTTTACTCTCGGGTCGATACTAAGGCTGCCTTTGCCGTCATCGGTGAGGTCATAGTCAAGCTCTCCCGTAATAATGTTCAGAAGCGTTGACTTTCCGCAGCCGTTCACACCGATAAGCCCGATAGTTTCTTTATCCTCAACTGTCAGGCAGATATCCTTTAATATAGGTTCTCCGCC